>MFLL01000020.1 GCA_001781335.1 Candidatus Kaiserbacteria bacterium RIFCSPHIGHO2_02_FULL_55_25
CACCTCTTGCTTGTGCGCCATATTCATATGGCGAATACGGTACCCGAATTAGTATCTACCCGAGAGGTTTCGGTGTCTTTATTTATTAGCTACAAGGATCGTTCGTCTAAAACGACTCTTCGTGCAATACTGAACCGCTTATGCCCCATCTCGAGCTCATTCCCCTCGTGAAGTTTATCGGGTACCCCGGCATTTTTCTCGCAATATTTTTGGAGTCGGGAGTTTTTTTCGGCTTTTTCCTCCCCGGTGCCTCGCTTCTTTTTACCGCAGGACTTCTGGCATCGCAGGGATTCTTCAATCCATGGATACTCATTCCGATGGTTGCTATCGCCGCAATACTCGGCGACAACGTGGGCTACTGGTTCGGCAATAAAATAGGCGCGCCGCTTCTGGAGCGCAACACCCGTTTTTTCCGGCATGAACATCTCGAGCAGGCGCGTGAATTTTATGAGAAGCACGGCGTGCTCGCGATAGTGCTCGCACGCTTCATCCCCATCATACGTACGTTCGCTCCGATAGTCGCCGGAATGGCGAGTATGCGCTATCGCCTCTTCGTCATGTACAACATCGCCGGCGCGCTCTTGTGGGGCGCGGGCGTCACCTTCCTCGGCTACTACCTCGGCGAAAAAGTGCCATTCGTGTCTCAGTACCTGACACCAATTATCATCGTTATCATCGGAGTCACTTGCATCCCCATCATGTGGGAAGCATACAAGCGTTTGCCGAAATCTAAGAATTGAGCTGTTCCACTCGATGCGTATCACACTTTGTCCCTACCGCTACGCCATGGCGAAGAGATAGGGACACGGGTCCGTCATCCCAACTGTTTTAAGCGGGCAAGCCCGCCCCACAGCCCGCCGATATCGCCGAGCGATGAGTGGACGATTTCAGGTAGCGTCGGAAACGCCTTCATTATGGTTTGCAAATGAAATGTTACACGATCTATCGGTATGCCGACGTCATTGAACATCGAGCCGCCAAGGACGACGCGTTCCGGCGACCAATGGAGAATCGTATTGTGCAGACCAAAGGCGGTATAGCGCGCCAATTCTTCCCATACAGGATGTTCCTTGCCAAGCTCTTTTGGAGACATCCCATACTTCTCCGAGACAGTTCGTCCGGCGATTAAATCCATCAAGTCAACAGGACTCTCGCCGGTCGAGAGATATTGAAATCCCGTCTCATATCCGTACACCGAAGGTTCGATTTTTCCGTCAACAACACGGACCGCATTCACTCCGGTCGAAACGGTCATATACACCACAATCCGTGCACCTTTACCCGCGCCGAACACAGCTTCGCCGTGACCGACCTGCATCGTATCGTTCTCGAGATAGGCGCGGGTCGAGAGAGCTTTTTCAATATCATCCGCTATCATCCGGCCGTCCCAATCGGGAAGATTCCGATTCTTGTACATTCCCCTTCGGTCGAGGGTAAGGCGCGCGGGGATTCCGATGGCAACCGCATCAATCGATTCGCCCTGTGCTATGCCGCGTGCCGTATCTGCTATATGGGCGATGCCCTCGCTGTACTCCTGCGGCGTTCGCTTGATAACGGGCTCCGTGAGGTTCTCAAGGTCGCGACTTCCTGCAATGCGGATATTCGTACTGCCGACATCAACGGTAATGTACATAAAAATTACGCTTCTACGACGGGCAGGCCACCGAAGTCGGTTTTTTGCACCTCTTTGTATAGCTTGTTCGCTATGAGCACGGGCTTGCCGTCACGCTCCACCACGTAGTACGCGAAGCCGCGCATTTGTTTGACGGCTCCGTAATCGGCATGCCCGGGCATCGAGGCGGAATCGTCGGGCCCCTCCACGGGACTGTCGTCTTCCATGACGAGCCACGTCTTCCCCGTGTTGAGCATCAGGTGTCCGTAGCCTGCCGGCATGTAGACGGAGTCACCCGTTTTCACCTGTATCGCCTTGAACTCCGCTACAACTGCGGGGTCGCTCTGGTCGGCAAGTCTTTGCAGAAGCGCGACGCCTTCGCCCGCAACGAACCAATACGTCTCGTCGAGTTTCCCTATGTGATAGTGGCCGTAGGTCTTGATGTACTCACCTCCAACAGTACCGGTCTCGAGCACGGTAATGTTGTGCTTATTCTTTCCGCCGCGGACCATGTAGTAGTGAATCGCCGGTCCTTGAGCATCGGGGTTCATAAGAACCTCGCTCATTTTCTCGTGCGTTCGCGCCGCATACGGTTCGAAGCTCATAGGCGACATTGTATCATCCTCACTTCTTCGTGAATTCCGCTACTTTGTCCAAGTATTTCAACACCGCAATGACGTACGTGGCATGGCTCCACGTGAGAGGCGCGGCGCAGACCTGTGTCCCCGTCTGCGGATTGAGCTGCTCGGAGAGCGCCCCCGACGGTTGTGCATGCCGTACCACCCAGCTGAAGATGTCGCGAATGCGAACGAAATCGGTCTCTGTCTTGGCGCGCGCGATGAGATACTCCGCGTACCACAGCGTCGTGATAAACCACGGATTCCCCGGCGAGACGGTGTCGATGCGGTAGTAGTCGTCGCCTTGAAAGCGCGCAATGCCGCCGCAACCGATGCCGTGGCTCAAAATCCTCACCGTATTTTCAAACGCGCGTTTGAGACGCTCGTCATCCGGCGGCAGTACACCGAAGCTAAAGACCCCGAACGCGCTCGAAACGTCGAGCGTGGTGTCGCGCGTCACTCCATTTTCGTTTTTGCCCAACATATTGATGAATATGCCGGCCTTGTCGTCCCATAGATATTTTAAAATCGCCTCACGCACTTCCTCCGCGGCTTTTTTGTAATTCGCTTCGTGCGAATCTTTGCCCAAAATAGCGGAAAGCTCGGAAGCGGCGACGAGTGCACCATAGACGGTCGAAGCGGTGAAGGTCGAGACTCCGCGCTTGCGCTCCCAAAGGTCGTAGCTCGGCTCGGGGAGTTTCGTTTCGGGGTCGCGGTAACGGACCATGAAATTAGCCGCTTTTTCGACCAACGGGTTGAACATGTCTTCGAGAAACTCGAGGTCGTGGCTTCTGCGATAGTGTTCGCGCAGAGCATAGATGACCAGCGCGGTCTCGTCCTCCTGAATGGGGAGCTGGAAGACGCCGTTCTGTATCCACGGGTGCCACGAACTGCCGAGCGACTTGTCGGGCAGATATTTGTGCATGAAGTATCCCTCCTCGGTGATGACTTCGCGGCAAAACTCAAAGAAACGTTTCGCGACGTTGGTATCCCCCGCCCTGTCGAGCGCGAGCGCGACGTATGCGGAATCGCGCGGCCAGACATATGAATAGGTATCGAGTCCGTATTGGAGCATATCGGAGTCGACCGACGCGATGATTCCGCCGCCGATATCGACGTGCGCACGCGAGAACATGAGCGAGCGTTTGAAAAGCGCGATGTGCTCCGGCGAGAGACTGTCGAAGTTCACCTCGTTGGCATTGACCCACGCATGCCAGAAATTCGTCGCGGTTTTCACCATGTGTTCGGGCGATTTCGTATTCACGTATTCTTTGAGTTCAAGCGCTTCCGGAATGGAGCGTGCCGCGCACATCCAGTAGTGCACCGTGCGAGATTGCTGCGGCGCATAGGTACCATAGAGACCCATGACGGAATCCGCCGGCCCGTGCTCGATCGGATTTTTGCTCAATGCGCCGTCCTCGGCATCCTTGTGTGAACCTTCCTTGCCCTGAAAATTGGCGCGGCCCGTCGCATAGTCGTCAAACGGCACGCTGTCGAGCAGGGCACCGATGAGAAACACGCGCTGTCCCTTGTAGTGAATGAGCGAATGAGACACGGGGTCGAAATATGCGGTGTCGCTTCCGTGCGATTTATATATCTCGAACTGATGCGCGAAGTAGAGCCTGATGTCCCTGTTGCGCGAAGCTTTGTTGATGATAGTAACCCGTCGCAAAAATACGGGCTTTTCGTTGTAGACGATATCCTTGAACACCAGTTCGACTTGCAAACCAGTGTGCCGCGCAACTATCGAGCTGGCGAGCGCCTCTCCCTCGCTACCCACCTCGATTTGCCAATCGCTGTCTTCGGAAAACCACGACAATTGTCCGTCCACCCACACGCCGACGCGATGGATGTAGTGCCCGCGCACGTGGTCCTCGAGCCCGACGTGCGGAAAATACACGTCGCGCACCTGCGCCTTCTCGTCGAGCGTGACACACAGAGAGCCGTTGGAAAGAACTAGAGAACGAGCCATATCAGGCGCGGGCACCCTGGCGCTTGCCGGCGCGCAGGCGGAGGTCCGAAAGAGCGTTCATGTAAGCGATATAAGCGTCGTAAGGTGATTCGTAGGGTGAAAAGTACGCGTGCACGTCGCCGTCTTGGGACCATTTCGTGCACATGTAGTAGAAGTGGTCCGAGGTCTGGAGCTTGCGCCAATCTTCGAGAAGCCGCCGGTCGTTCCCGAGGACGACATCATCTTCCAGCGAATAGAGGGCTTCTATCGCCGCCTTTTGCATCGGGTTCCCCACCCATGCAGTGAGGTCGCGGTCGGTGTCGGCCCACGTGAGAATGTGTGGGATGTCCACTTCGTCCTTCACCTCATAGCTCTCTATGACTTCAGACGGTGTTTTGAAATCAAGACCCGGATTCTTTGCAAGTTCCTGTGGAAGCGCTTCCAAAAACTTGAAGATGCCGGTGTCTTCCCACTGATGCTCGCCGAACGTTTCGTAATCCATGAAGAGATTCACGGTGTCGCCTTCCACTTCGCCTATCCAGCGTCCGAACTTCTCCGCGGTGAGCGGCCACTCGCTCCAATCGCGCGACGAGAATCGGAACGCGACATCGTCGGAAAGCCGGTAATTTTTCAAAAGCAGACGTGAGTTTGCCGCTCCTTTCGGTTTGTATACATAATTCGGCGAGCGCCATCCGAGTATCGGGTCCCACCCCTCTGTGACGATACCGGCATAGCCTTCCCTGTCGGCCCACGCGCCCAGGTCGTTGCGATACGAAAGCTCCGTATTGCGGAAGACGCGCGGACGCACACCGAAGATACGGCGGATGATGTCGCGATGCTGTGTCACCTGCCGCTCGAATTCTGTGGGCGAATAGAAAAAGGCGAGGCTGTGGTAGTACGTCTCCCCCAGTATCTCCACCCGCCCCGTGTCGACGACCTGCTTGAAAAGCTCGATGGCCTCGGGCGCATAGCGCTCCAGCTGTTCGAGCGCGACGCCGGAGAACGAAAAGCTCACGCGCATTTCCGGATGCCGCCGGAGAAGCTCAAGCATGAGTTTGGTCGCCGGAATGTAGGATTTCGCGGCGACTTTCTCGGCGATGCGGCGGTTGTTGAGGTCGCTCTGTGAGCGGTCGTTGAAATACTCCGGGTCATTGCCGATGTCGAACACGCGGTACCGCTTGACGCGATACGGCTGATGGACTTGGAAATAAAAACAGACTGATTTCATGTGAGAAGGCTCAAGGGACTAGAGACTAGGGACTAGGACGCGCCGAATATGCCACGTATGTTCCCCCAAACCCGTCACCTAGCACACATATTTTACCACGCTAATGCACCAGTTCTCCGACAATTCCGTCCACTTTTAGAGCCGCGTCGGCCCACGTAAGTCTGTCCGCCTCGTTTCGCGCATTTTCGGAGAGCGAACGGTGCAATGCGGGATAGCCGACGACCGAAAGTATCTTCCCCGCCATCTCTTCGACGTCCCAAAAATCCACCTTGAGCGCGTGCCGCACGACTTCGGAGACGCCGGATTGCCGCGAAATGATGACGGGCGTACCGAGCTTCATACTCTCCAAGGGCGCGATGCCAAACGGCTCCGAAACGGAGGGCATGACGAAAAGGTCGGCCGCAGTGTACATCTCGTGGCGGTCCGCTCCCGAAAGAAATCCCGTGAAAAGCACATTCTCCGAAAGTCCAAGGTCGGCGGAGAGCCGCATGATGCTTTCTTCCATATCTCCCGAGCCGGAAACGACGAACGTGACGAGCGGATTGCGTGCGACCACCTTCTGTGCCGCGCGCAAAAAATAATCCGGCCCTTTCTGTAGCGTGATTCGGCCGAGAAACAGCACAATTTTGCGTCCGTCCTCCTTGAGGGAGCGCAGCTGACGAACCCTGCCGCCGGATGGTGCCGTCGATTCATCGATGCCGTTGTGTACTACATGCACCTTCCCTTCCGGAATCCCGTAGTGGCGCACTATCGTCTGTTTGGTGAATTCCGAAACTGCCACGACGATATCGGCTTCCTCCATCCCGAGGCGCTCCACCGCATAGACATGCTCATTAATGCCCGAAGCGCCTCCACAGCGGTCGAATTCGGTCGCGTGCACGTGCACGATGAGCGGCTTCCCCGTCGCGCGCTTCGCTTCCACGCCCGCGCCAAACGAGAGCCAGTCATGCGCGTAGATGACGTCGAACTGTTCGTGCCGTGCGATGCGTGCACCGCTCAATGTGTAACGCGCGACTTCACCGAAAATGTCGTTCGCGTAGACGCCTTCATCCGGCCGTTTTCCGTAGCCCGAACTCGTTGCGTATGCTTTCAGCGGTGAATTGACCGCGATGCCCTCCAGATTATCAATGTCCGCAAAGAGCATTTTTGCCCACGGCGTCTTCACGTCGAGTTTCTTCGGCATCACAAAAAGCACCTCATACCCACGCTGTGTGAGCGCGCGCGTGAGTCCGAGGCAGGCAACGCCGAGACCGCCCGAGTGAAATGGCGGAAACTCCCAGCCAAACATGAGAATACGTGTCTTCACGTCTCACGATTTTATCACGCAAATACATGAGCGGCGGAGGTGTCTCTCAAAAACATCGCGCAGTGCCCGACACACAGCCACCACACAGAGCAGGCGGATTCTCAAGGTTTTTGAGAGACACCTCCGCCGCCGTTGTGGTATCCTCCTCCTATGCAGTGCCCCAAAGCCGCGCTTTTCGACCTCGACGACACCCTCGCACTGAGCTTCGAGAATCCTTCGGCCGAAATGCTGGAACGTCTACGCAAACTTCTCGACTACATCCCTGTCGCTCTTATCACGGGGCGTGACTTTACGTGGATGTCGAAAGATTTTCTGCCCGCGATTGTCTCCTCGCCGCGAAGTGACCGTTTCTATGTACTGACCGAAGGAGCCGCCCAGTGTTATCAGTGGCAATCCGGTGAGTGGAAGGAGCTATACGGCTCGACAATCTCCGACGAGGAGGTTCAGAAGATTCGCAAGGCGGTACTTGAAAGTGTCGACGAGACAGGCGCACTCGATGGAATATCGGTCTCCGGTGAACAGTTTAGGCGAAAAAAGGCCATGGTCGCCTTTGCCACAACCGGCCTTGATGCCTCAAAAGACTACCGCTACTCATGGGACCCCGGCAACGTGCGGCGTTCAAAATTGCGCGATGCAATCGCGAAGAAACTTCCCGAATTTGATGTGGTAATGGGCGGCGCCACCTCCATTGATATTACCCGCAAGGGCGTCAACAAAGCGTACGGAGTGCGCTGGCTCGCGGAAAAACTGGACATTGCACCATCCGAAATGCTCTATGTGGGTGACGCGCTGTTCGAGGGCGGCAACGACGCGCTCGTCATTCCCACCGGCATTCAAACACGGCAAGTCTCCGGCCCGCCCGAGACTGAAAAAGTCATTGACGAGCTACTGAAAGTTTGCTCCGTCTCAAAATAGCGCGGCCGTCGCGGCGAGTGTCGGCTCTCCGAAGAAGAGCACGTTGGCGAGAACGAAGAGGAGAGCTATCGCGACGAGAAGTGTCCCCGCTTTCATGGCGTGCTTGCGGTGATGCTTTCGCATTTCAAAACCGGTCTCTACGCCGAGCGCGAGTAGTACGAGCACTCCGATAAGGTAGTACGCATAGCGCAACGTGTCTTTCGGGAATCCGACGAAGAAGGCCCAGAACGGTTTACTGTCGGAGGCCTCCGCGGCAAGCGCGGCGGCGAGGGCGGGCTCTGTCGTTGCGACCGCCAGCGCCTTCGGAGCGGGCTCCTCCACACTTGAACCGAGAACACGCGTCTCTGTCGATTGCGTCGTCGCAACCGCCGGTGAAGTCGCCTTCGCGGGAACAACCGCCTGCTTCACAGGCGCTTGCGCGACCGCTTTTGCCTTCGCCGGCTTTCCGAATTCCTGCACAACGAATGTCGTCGGGCGGCCCTGATACATACCTTGCGCTGTCGCGACACCGATTTCCGTAAAATGCGGGTCGAGAAGGTTGCCGCGGTGCAACGGCGAACTCATCCACGCGTTGTTTACATCGCCCGAATCGGAGAAATCAACAGCGAGATTCTCGCCGGCATAATCAAATTTGTAGCCGACCTGCTGAAACCAGAACCACGGGTCAATTCCCTGCGGCGAGGTGTGCGCAAAATAACTGTGAGTAGCCATGTCGTTGGCCTTTGCCTGTGCGGCCATAATCAGCACGGGATTCACCGTAAGCGTGCCGAGCTGATTTTGCACACGGTCGGCGTTGGCGAGGTCCACAAGCACGGCCGAGACGACTGCCGCGACTTCCGGCGAGCGCAAGAGGTTCTGCTGGAGACTGGAGGCAAAAAACACCGCCGCAATGAGGAGCGCAAAGCCCGTCATGGCCGCGGCACCGAGCAATTCCACCCGTTGTCGCGCCTTTTTTTGACGCGGCAAAAGCGGGGGCAAAGCCTGCCGGCGCTTTCGTAATGCCATATGCCAACAAGTATACCCCGTGAGAGAAGTGCAAACGCGTTAGAAGGCGTTTTTCAGGTTATCCAATCAGCAACTTTAGGTGCGGAACTTCTGCCGCCACCCGTAGAAGAGACCTCCCGCGAGAATGACTCCGAGCAAGGTCCATACCCACCACGGAATCTGCGCAAGCCCCGCCGCCGCCACTTGCGAATCTGTGGAAGGTTCGGAAGCTACAACCGTGTCGCCCGTACCCGTCGCCACAGTCTGCGATGCCTGAGAAGGTGTTTGTGCCACTGCTCTCGTCTGCGGCGTTTGTGTCTGAGCTATCGGTTGCGGTGCAGGAGCAGGTACGACAGGCGCCGCTATCGTCACGAGCGATGAACCTTGTGCGCCGCTTATCGTGTTTTTGCTCTGCGCATCGTACGCAAGTGATTGCGGAGAAGCTGTGATGGTTGCCGTACCGCTTTCTTTGGCGCGGAAAGTGATGGTGCCGAGAGACTTTGTCGTGGTGAATCCACCGGGGAACCCGGCGGTCTTCGTCACATTACCCGCAGT
>MFLL01000021.1 GCA_001781335.1 Candidatus Kaiserbacteria bacterium RIFCSPHIGHO2_02_FULL_55_25
CTCGAACCTGCAACTCACAAATCAAAAAATCTCAGGCACGGCGCATCCTCCCTACGCGGCGCTTCGCGCCGCGCGCCAAAATCCCGCTTTTTCAGACCCTTACCAGCTCCTTGCTCCGCGGGTAGGATTCGAACCTACGACCAATCGATTAACAGTCGACCGCTCTACCGCTGAGCTACCGCGGAGCACGAAACTGGTACACAACACCCATGCGGGGCACATGAGAGTATAGCGAAAAATAGGGAATATACAAAAACACTGAGCCCCTACATGGGGCTCTACGCGTGTACGCAACAATTACAGTTATTTCGAGACTGCCTCATTCATTTTTTCCAGCACAAGGGCAGGAAGCATCTGCACCGCAATCTCCGGGTCGATGTTCGCGGAAATGTCGGCGGATGAGACCGTTGGGTAATTACGTCCCGTCGGCACAACCTTGATCTCGTAGTTTTTGAATTCGAGTCTTTCAAGTGCGGCCTCAAAGCCGGACCGCCATGATACTTGTCGCTTTTCGTCCGCGAACGGGCCGATCCATATACTCACGAACCGCTGGCGTCCTCGAGCTTTGGCCTTCTTGACGAGTGGGATGTTGATGTGCATCCACCATTTCCGCCGTGCCGCAGCCGAGGCGGATGTAAAAGGAATAACGGGCATTGTTGCGCTCCTTTCCGAATTTCAATATGACATCAAATACGTGTCGTGGCAATGAACTCCGATTTGTTACCATAGCAGTATGCGCACCGCGTATCTTTTGCTCGGCGTGTTGTGGCTCATCATTATCGCGGGTGCGGCCTACGGATTTAATCGCGGCTTCACGGGGCCGCGCGATACTGGTAGCATTAGCAATCAACCGGCAATACCTATGGCAACGTCCACCCTCACACTTACCAGCGCGGCATTTGAAAACGGGGGACTGATTCCGGCAAAATATACCTGCGACGAAGACCGCACACTCTCTCCGCAGATTTCGATAGCAGGCGTGCCGGCGGAGACGAAGTCACTCGCGCTCGTCATGGACGACCCCGACGTGCCGAAAGCGCTTCACGCCGACCTGCCTGCGCAGGCAGGCGGCATGTTCGACCACTGGGTGCTGTTCAACATTCCGCCGCAAACAACCGGTATTCCCGAGGGCGGCTCGGCCGGCATCGCGGGCAGAAATGGCGCCGGCAATAATGCATACACCGGTCCGTGCCCGCCGCCGCAGTACGAGCCGAGCGAGCACCGCTATTTCTTCAAACTCTATGCACTTGATACGGAGCTCGCACTGCAAGCGGGAGCATCAAAGGCGGAGGTGGAGGAGGCGATGCATGGACACATACTCGATGAGGTACAATTGATGGGAAGATACAAACGCCGCTGATCTTTTGATTGAGTTTACTAGAACCTAGTCCCTAGTCCCTAGAACCTACTACAATATGAACGTACGAATCAAAACGACCGGTTATGAGATGGCTCCGGAGACGCAGGCATATCTCAACGAGCGGCTCCTGCGTATTGAAAAGCTTTTGAACGGCGATGCCGGGCTTGCCCGTTGTGAGGTGGAAATCGGGCGCGACGCGGGGAATCAACGGCACGGCGCGAATCTTTGGTTTGCCGAATTGAACATTCAAAGTCCGGGTGGCCGGCTCATCCGGGCGACCAATCGTTCCGAGAGTATCAACGGCGCGATAGACGATGCGAAAGAGGAAGCGGAGCGGCAAATCCGACGCGAGCGCAAAGTGCACATCCGTATGTGGCGCAAAAGCGGCGCGGCTTTCAAGCGCCTGATGCGGATGGAGTAGCGTGCTCTTTGACGAGCAATACAGTCTCGGATACTCTGCGCGAAGAAACTGAGACGGAGTGATACCAATGTTTACCGATGCACGGCCGAAAATAAGGCACGTCGTAGGCCCGACAGGGGAGCCGCTTTCCGTGACCGACCTGCCGCCGCCACATACGAGGCGTTGGGTCATCAGACGCAAAGCGGAAGTCGTCTTTGCCGTCCGCGGCGGACTCCTGAGCATAGAAGACGCATGTGCGCGTTATTCGCTCACCGTCGAGGAGTACCTCGCTTGGGAGCGAGATATCGAACTGCATGGGCTTGCAGGATTGCGGACGACCAAGATACAACAGTATCGCGGGGGAGGTCGCAAATGTCACTTGTCGCGAAACTGAAGGACGCCAACGAGGCGTATGCGGTAGCGGAGGACTTATTGGAGCTCTTGAACAGCTCAGTCGCGCGTTACGAATCGCTTGCTGCCGGGCTTGATCGAGATGTCGCGAGTCAGGAGGCGTATCTGAAGGCGCGACAAAAAACCTCGGATGTTGCCGACTTTCCGCTCGAGTCGCTGCGCAAACGGCACAGCAATCTCACGAGCTCGCTCGAGACACTGCGTGTACGCGTCCCCGCAGCTCAGCTTGCGCTCCAAGAAAGTGCGGAGAATCTGGCGGATCTGGTGAGGGTCATAGACCGCACGCTCGACGGGCAGGAGGTCGAAATCCCGGATACCGCAGAGCAGTGAGATGCGAATGTTACGTACGGCCGGAAACGGTCGTACTTATTTTTTTCTTGATTGACATTTATACAGGCTGTATTACGGTCATGTGAGCCAATGCTCTCACCGGTCATTGGGACAATATCGCAACTGGGAGGAGGGTATACCCATGCGCGTTCTGCTCGTCGAAGACGATGCGGCTACCGCTCAAGCTATTGAGCTCAGGCTACGCGACGTAGCTATGAACGTCCATACGACCGATCTCGGTCAGGAAGCGGTCGATCTCGCCAAGCTCTACACCTACGACATCGTACTGCTCGAGCTCAATTTACCCGACATATCGGGCTTCGAGGTCCTGACGTCACTGCGCCGCTCCCGCGTCATGACGCCGATAATGATCGTGTCGGGCTTAGCCGGCATCGAAGACAAGGTACGCGGGCTCGAGCTCGGCGCCGACGACTATCTGACGAAACCGTTCCACATGGATGAGCTCATCGCGCGCATCGGCGCCATCGTGCGCCGCTCGAAGGGTGGAGCAACCTCGCTCATCACCGTCGGCGACCTGACCGTCAATCTGAACACCAAGATCGTCTTGGTGCGCGGTAATCGCGTGCACCTGACGCACAAGGAGTACCAGATGCTGGAGCTCCTCGCGATACGCAGGGGGACGACGTTGACGAAGGAGATGTTCCTCAACCATCTCTACAACGGCATGGACGAACCCGAACTGAAGATTATCGAGGTCTTCATTTGCAAACTGCGCAAGAAGCTTGCGGCGAACGCCGGCGGAGCCAACTTCGTCGAGACTATCTGGGGACGCGGCTATGTGTTGCTGGAACCGGAGGCCGATGAAGAAGCGATTCCCGCCTGACTATCGGCGAACGATAACAATCTACGGGCGGCCCATCGGCCGCCCGCATCATTTTGAAATATGTATGTGCCGATGTAGGCTTTGGTGAGATGCTCTTTTCAGGTGAAAGGGGCATAGTACTCCCAGGGAGAAATCGATGAAAGCTCTCGCGAAGGTAGTCGAGACGGGTTTGCCGGTGTTTACGCCTCTGCAGGTCCAGCTCTTGGGCCTTCTCGAGTCGGGTCCGCCCGACGAGCGTACGGTTGCGCGGGAGATGAGCGTCGACGTCAACGAGCTCCGCAAAACCGTCTGGAAACTCGCACGTCATTTGAGCCTCCCCGACCAAGCAACACCCGCCGCGGAGCTCTCGCATCTCGCGCGTCACGCGGCGCAACTTGCCGTCATGCGCAAGCAAGCCGAAGAGACCGCACTCAGGGCGTTTGGCGGGAATGTTGCCCTACTGCAATCGCTCGCCCCGTGGCAGGCGAAGTTCGCAGAAGTCGCCGCGGCTATCGCGAAAGGCGTCCTTGTCTCGGTCAATCCGTATAAGATACGGCCAATGTTCGGACAGCCCCGCGATTACTTTCCCGAAGAGGAACAGGCCTCGCTCGAGGCCTCGCTCGGCCTCATGGGCCAAGTCCAGGACCTCATCATCCGAAAGAAGCCGCCGCCACAGAGCTCGCTGAGCGCCGCGCCGGTTTTTGAAGACGGACAGCGTGTGTGGCGCATCGCGGATACCGAGTTCGAGATCTGCGACGGCCAACGACGCTGGCAGGGCGCGATGTCCAAAGGCTTGTTCGAGGTCCGCGCCAAGCTTATCGAAATCGATGACGCAGGCGCGTACCTTGTTGCTGTCGTCTCCAACTTCAACCGTGTCGGCCATACGACGCTTGAGAAAGCGCGTAGCATCAAACGGCTGATGGAAGGGCCGATACCTTTCCCGATCGAAGCCGCCGCCGCCATGCAGGGCATCACGGTGGTGACGGCGGAGAAACTCCTGAGCACGTTGAAATTGCCGCCGGACATACAAGAGCTTATGGATCCGAAGGTACAGCGTGAGCGGGGTCAAGAGACGATCGGCAAAATGCCGGCATACGAAATTGCCCGACTTGCGGGGAACCCGGTGCTTCATGAGCACGCGCGGCACATAGCAGGACGCTACGTGAGGGGCGAAATCAAGCTACCGGAGCTCAGGGTCGAAGTGGACCGTGTGCTCTCGCGTTCCGGGGTGGACCATTACGTGATCGCGGAACGTAATCAGCCGGCGCGTCGTCTCCGGTTGGCCGAGGGAAAAATCTCGCTCGCCATCGATTCGCTACGCGATGCAAAGGCACGGCTCGAAGGCTTGCAGGAGGAAGGCGTTCTTCCTACCGCTTCCCAGAGGGTCGTCCGCGATATCAACGACATCGCGGAAATTGCCACGAAAATTCTTGTTATCGTGAGCGGTCAGTCCAAGAAAGATAACTGAAACATCTGTCTGTGATGAGGCCGGCTCCGCCGGCCTCATTTTTTTATGATGCATCCCCGGATACGGGAGTCGCGCCGGAGCGGAGGAATTCTTCGTATGGCATTTCCTTTTTGCCTTCCGGTTTTACGGTATTAAGGATAAGCTTCGTGCCCTCAATGTGCGCCCCAAGTATCGCGACGCGGATTTTCTTCGCCGCTTGCCCTGAGCGTGTCGAAGGGCGTTCGAAAGAAGTGTGCGTACCGATGGTGCTGTCGAACGCGCGGATTTTCAGCAGATTCTGATATGCATCATCGGCGAGGTCAATGTAGCCGTCGGCCTTTTCCAGTTTCGGGCAAAGTGTTTCGAGGTCATGATTTTGTTCGTGAGCCTCTATTTCTCCGGCGACCCACGGCTCGATGAATCCGGAAAGCAGTGCGGCGCTCTCGTGGGTCGCCTGTGTCTCAAGCTCATGCGCACTCGGCGGCCACTCCGCAATCTTGAATTCTTTTTGCGCGATGACGGGGCCGTGGTCGACCTTTTCGTCCATCAAAAGCAGAGTCGTACCCGCTTTCCTGTCGTCGTTCAGTATTGATGCACGAATTGGTGACGTGCCTTTCCAGCGCGGGAGCAAAGAGAAGTGCACATTGATAGTGCCGCGCTTGGGCATATCGAATACGGCTTTCGGCAGAATTTTCCCGTAGTAAATGACAATGAACAGTTCGTAGTCAGTAGTTCGTAGTTCGTAGAGAAATGCGTCGTCGAGTTTTTCCGGTTGCAGGACGGGAATATTTCTCTCATCCGCCCACTTCTTCACGGGCGGAGACTGAAGCGTCATGCCCCTGCCTTGCGCTCTGTCGGGCGTGGTGACGACGAGGGAGGGGACGTAGCCGTTCTTCTCGAGGTCGTCGAGAAACACCGCCGCCAATTCCGGCGTGCCGAAAAACGCGAACCGAATATTATTTTTCATTGTTCGGTTCTTCGTCATACAGCTCGGTCGCTTTTTCGGTGTACAGAATTCCTTGGAGGTGGTCCATTTCGTGCTGGAAAATGTGTGCGAGGAATCCCGACGCGCCGCGGGTGAATCGTACGCCGTTTTCGTCGTACGCGCGCACGCTCGCTTTTTCCGCGCGGGGGACCATGCCCCACTTGCCGCGGATAGAGAGACACCCTTCGTGCTTCTCGGCTTTTTTCTTTGAAATCTTTACAAATTCGGGATTGATGTAGACCTCGTCCAGCGGAGGCGGCGGTTCAATCCGATGAGGTCTGACCTCATCGGATTTCGGTTCGTCTGGGGAATTCCTGGAATCGCGAGCAAGGGCTCTCCCGGAGACGATAAAGAGTTTCAACGGTTCGCCTACCTGCGATGCCGCCAATGCGACGCCGTACTCTTCTTTGGCGAGCAGTGCTTTCATATCGGCAATAAGCGTACGGATTTTTTTGCCACCGATGTCGGCAACGGGGATTTCACGCGCCTCCTCCCGCAGAGCGGGATTCTTATCAAGCGGCAATATGGTGCGCATGGGAGAAACTATATCGGAAAGCATGCCCCGCACCAAGCTTCGCTTTGGTGCTGGGGTGTACAATATCACCATGAAGCACATCGGTACACAGTTGCGGAAAAACTTGAGCAAGACTCGTGAGACGGAGCGCGGCGAGCTTATGAAGTATTTTGTGCAAAAGCTCAACAGAGGACGACTGCGCGACGGCCTGCCGCAGATAAGTATGGGGCGCATGGGCAAGCTCCTCGAAAAAATCCCGACCAAGGACCTCTACTATCTCAAGCGCGTGTGCGACGACGCACCAAATTTCTCAAAGAAATTCTGGTGGCTGTTAGACCCGAAAAAGCATCAAGAATAGGGACTAGGGAGAAGGGACTAGGGACTAGAAAAGAGCAAGAAGCATAGGGACCAGAACTAGTCCCTAAAACCTAGTCCCTAGTCCCTGTTTGATATACAATGCCTGAACATATGGCCTTCTCATTCTCACCCAAACTCGGCATTGACCTCGGCACGACGACGGTACTCGTGTATGTGCCCGGCCGCGGTATCGTTTTGAACGAACCGTCGGTCGTCGCTGTCTCGGTGCGCGACAACAAAATACTCGCCATCGGCAATGACGCCAAGGCGATGATAGGCCGCACGCCGGGCGAGATAATCGCGTACCGTCCGATGAAAGACGGCGTCATTGCGGATTATCGCGTCACGGAAGCGATGCTCCGCTACTACATCAGAAAAGCGCTCGGCAAATGGAATCTCTTCCGTCCGGAAGTAATGGTGTCGGTCCCCGCGGGTGTCACCTCGACGGAGCGGCGTGCGGTGGTGGAAGCCGCGACGAAAGCCGGCGCGAAAGAAGCGTACGTGGTCAAAGAGCCGATACTCGCGGCAATCGGCGCGGGCATTCCCATTCACGAGGCACAGGGCCACATGGTAGTAGACATCGGCGGCGGCACGACCGACGTCGCGGTCATTTCGCTCGGCGGCATCGTCGCGTCCACTTCCGTAAAATGCGCGGGCAATGCGATAGACCACGCCATTGCGGACTACATAAAGAAGACGGCCAACCTCGGTATCGGCGACAAAATGGCGGAGGAAATAAAAATTCAAATCGGTTCCGCTGTGCCGGTGGAGGAAGAGCTCACGATGATGGTGAAAGGCCGCGACCACCTCACGGGATTGCCGCGCTCGGTGGAGCTCGGTACGAATGAGGTCGTACGCGCGATAGGCAAGGAACTCCGCACGATGATTCAGGCGATGAAAGACGTCTTGCAGGAGACGCCGCCGGAGCTCGCGGCTGACATCATCGACAACGGCATCACCATGACTGGCGGCTCGGCACAACTACGCAATCTCGCCGAACTCGTCTTCCGCCGCACGGGAGTAAAAGCCCGCGTTGCCAAAGACGCACCATACTGCGTCGCCAAAGGCACAGGTGAAGCGCTCAAACACCTCGAAACCTACAAAAAAGCCATCATCTCTAAGAGATAAGTTGACACAGTAGCATGTTGTGTTAATATATTGGTCACGTATTCGCCAACACGGGGAGAAAGACATGCTGCTGGGAATCGCGATCTTTATCGGGCTCTCGATCTCTATTGGCGTCAAACTGGCGTTCGTTATCGCAAAACGGTACGACGCTAATATGACGATGGTTCTGTTCGTGGCCGCCGCCGCACAAGCTGCCATTCTGCTTATTATCGCAAGAAGGGCAGAGCTTATGGGCGCAATGTCAATATTGGTCCTATTGGGGTTTGGCGTAGGTTTGATCTACCATTACCTGAGACCGCGAAAACCCCGCGCACCCATTCGTAATGGAAGACAATAACTCCGTACGTTGCAAATAGACAGAACAAATCGCCCCGCCGTTTGCGGGGCGACCTTATTAAATAGTTGTTGTTATTGAATCCACCAAGCAGACCCGTTTTTCCCACAGATTTTCATAGAGCAGTGTTGCGCAAATCGTAAACATCCCTATACTTCACGCTACCATGAAGTATTGGAATTCGAGGAGGATTCGCAAAACCGAGGAGCGGGAGAAGTGGCGGGAGGACCAGGCTGTTGCATTGTACAAGCAAGCCGAGGAAGCGCGACGTAGCTACATGAAAGGCGACTTGGACAAGAACGCGTGGCTCATACTCGACGCACTCGGTCTACCGGCTCGAAGAGCGCTGCTCCTGCGGCTCAAGAAGAACGGAGCGATGTCCCTTTCCAAGTTGGGAAAACCACTGGCGGCGAAGCTTCCGTGGCTCCATAAGCAAATGCTCATACTGGAGCGCTGTCATCTCATCACGACGCATAAAAGAGGGCGTGTCCGGATGTGTGTGTATAATCCTGCGGGGTTTGCAGAACTTGCCGCATGGCTTGTGTCCCGACGTTAAAATCGCTTTGCAACGTTTATCCCAATACTTCATATCAACGTGAAGTATCGGGATGCGAGCACCGGGTGCGGGCGCCTCAACGTGCCGCATTGGTCGCTACGGGCGTTTGTTCCCTACATATTGGGACTTGTCAGATACCTGCTACTTGATGCCTGATACTTACTTTTGCTGAAGTTTCTCGATGTCCTGCATGAGTTTGCGCAGGTCGTTCTGGATGTCGGTGAGTGTTTTCTTTTGTTCCGCCTCTTGCGCCTCTCCCGCATTGTCCTCCTCGCTCATTTCTTCGACGTCCTCGGAAATGTCCTCCACATCCTCCTGCAGTTCGTCCACGTCTTCCTGAATCTCGCCGATGTCTTCCTGAATTTCCCCCACGTCCTCGGCAACCTCTTCGACGGCTTCGGTCGTGTAGTTGATGGTCATTTGAATAAATATCGAAAGGTAAATCGCCTCGAGGGAGACGATGGTTGTAAGGATGAGTAGCATTTGATTGAGCGCAATGTATCCGTTCCACGCGGCCGCGAAGCAGATGAGGAAAAGAAGCGTGTGGATAACAATAGAGACGGGCGAGCCTATCCAGTGCGTGATGGCGAGCGCGGCTTTTTGGATGCGATTTCTTCTTGGCATGCGACTATTATAGTCTACGCGAGCCGAGTATAATCAAAATATGGAACTCATGGGAAGCGCACATCTAGTTGCGGGGAATGCGGAGACGATATCAGATGTGCTCGCACTGTTGGAAAGGCAGGGGATTGCGACAGTCTCGAATCCGGATGTGTATGTGCGCACCTATACGCACTTCGGCATCGATGAGGCGCGCGAGCTACGCGACCGCGCGTCGATGAGCGCGCTCGGCGGAGGTGGCCGCGCCTTTATCATTGCCGCCTCCGGCATGACCAACGAAGCGCAAAACGCACTTCTGAAAACGCTGGAGGAACCACCGGCGGGCAGCAGTTTCTATATTATTGTGTCGTCACCCGAGACTTTGCTGCCGACACTCCGCTCGCGCATGCAGATGCTCGACCTCGGGCCTTCGCGCACAGAGGGACTCGTTGACGCGAAATCATTCCTCGCGGCGGCTCCGGCAAAACGCTTGGATATGCTGAAACCGCTTCTGGAAAAGAACGATGACGACAGGCGCGACATCGGCGCTGTCATCGCGTTCCTCTCGTCGCTCGAACGCGCACTCGCGGCGCATCCCGAGGGGCTGCGGTCGGTGTATCGTGCCCGTAAATATATGAGCGATAAGGGCGCGCTCGTGAAGCCACTGCTTGAACAAGTCGCCCTGCTTGTTCCGCGGGTTTGATATACTGAACGCCATGGCAAACTACGACTTCAAAGTGTTCGACGGCAAGATAGCTGCGTCCAAAGAATGGCTTGCAAAAGAGTACCGCGGATTACGCACGGGCCGCGCCGCGCCGGCGATTCTCGACAGTGTGCAGGTGTCCGCGTACGGCTCCATGGTGCCGCTCAAGCAAGTGGGCAATGTTTCCACCGAAGACGCCCGCACGCTACGAGTCACCGCGTTTGACGCCTCTATACTCAAAGACATCGAGCGCGGCATTACCGTCGCCAACATCGGCGTCGGCACGTCATCCGACGGCACGTCGGTGCGTGTGACCTTTCCCGAGCTCACTTCGGAGCGCCGCGAGCAGTTGGTGAAGCTAGGGAAGGGCAAGCTCGAAGAGGCGCGCACCGCCGTGCGCATCGCGCGCGACGAAGCGTGGAAAGAAATACAAACCCGCGAAAAAGACGGCACACTCACCGAAGACGACAAGTTCTCGCTCAAAGAAGAATTGCAGAAGAAAGTTGACGCGGGAAATGACGAGCTCGAGAAAGCGTTTGAAAGAAAGCAAGAAGAGATGAGTTCGTAGTATGCTCACCGCGCTCCTGGTGATAGCTATATTGATGCTCCTTATTGTGGTGCACGAGTTTGGACACTTTATCGCCGCGAAATTGTTCGGCGTGAAGGTGGATGAATTCGGCATCGGTTATCCGCCACGCGCTTTCTTGTTCGGGAAATTCGGCGGTACCGAGTACACCTTCAATTGGATACCCTTTGGCGGATTCGTACGGCTTTTTGGTGATGAAGGAGAGGCGCGGTTGGGTAGGGGAAGTTTTGCCGATGCACCGCGTTACAAGCAGGCACTCATTCTTGTTGCAGGAGTTCTCGGCAATATCATCGCGGCGTGGATTCTTTTTACCGGCGCGTATGCGTCCGGTATCTTGCACGTTGTTGATGCGCCAAGTGTCCTTGGAGTGCGCCTGATGGTTACCGACGTGGTCACCGGTTCTCCGGCTGATGCCGCGGGCATCGTGGCGGGCGACGTCGTAACGGATGTTTCCGATTCGAAAGGGATACACGCTACGCTTAGCCCCGACAACATTTCGCAGTATGTGAGCACACGCGGCGGCAAGGATATCAGCATTACCTATGTACGCACTCAAGCCACATCTACCGTCACACTCCGTCCGGCGCATGCGGTGATTGCGCAAGAGGCCGGAAGGCCCGCTATCGGCATCGGGCTTGCGCTCGTCACATCCGAACCGGTCGCTCTCTCACAGGCGATGCGCGACGCTTTTGTAAGCACGTACAATACGTTTCGCCTCGTCTGCAAAGGGCTGTTCGCGCTTATCAGCGATTCGCTACGCGGCACGGCCGACCTGCAAAGCGTGACGGGGCCCATCGGGCTCGTGACGGCCGTCGGTGCGGCGTCGCAAAACGGCATCGGATACGTCCTCTCGCTTGCGGCATTCATATCGGTGAATCTCGCCGTCATCAACCTCATCCCCATTCCCGCACTCGACGGCGGACGACTCGTCGTCGTCGCTATCGAAGCCGTCATGCGGCGCTCGGCGCCCCGACTTGCCGTCCAGCTTCTCAATACCGTCGGCATCGCGCTCATCATCCTGCTCATGATTACGGTCACCTATAACGACATCGCGCGGCTCATCGCTTGAAACGTGCGGGAAAGAGGACGGGTTATCACGTCGTTGTTCGACTCGTGTGTCAAGTATTGTCCTTGGTAATATGCGCTAGAATGCTTGTCACATGAGGCAATCACAGCTTTTCACCAAGACCCGTAAGAGCGCCCCCAAAGACGAAGTCGCGAAAAACGCGCAGCTGCTTATCCGCGGCGGCTTCATTCACAAAGAGATGGCGGGAGTGTATTCCTATCTGCCGCTCGGATTGCGCGTGCTCAAAAATATCGAGAACATCATACGCGAGGAGATGAACGGTATCGGCGGGCAGGAAATTTTGATGACCGCTCTGCAGGATTCCGAAATCTGGAAAACGACCGGACGTTGGAGTGATGACGTCGTGGACAACTGGTTCAAAACGAAACTCACGGAGGACAGCGAGCTCGGTCTCGCGCATTCGCATGAAGAGCCGCTGGTACGCATCATGCGCGGGCAGGTTTCCTCGTACCGTGATTTTCCGCGGGCCGTCTATCAGATACAGACCAAATTCCGCCGCGAGCTGCGCGCCAAGAGCGGCATCCTGCGCGGGCGCGAGTTCATCATGAAAGACATGTACAGCTTCGTGCGTACACAGGAGGAGCTTGATGAATTCCACGAAAAAGCCGCCGAGGCGTACATGCGCATCTTCGCGCGTGCGGGGCTCGGCGAGCGCACCTTCCGCACCTTTGCGGCGGGCGGCTCTTTCAGCAAGTTCAGCGACGAGTTCCAGACGCTCTGCGATGCCGGCGAAGATACGCTGTACCTCGACAGGGCAAAGAAGCTCGCGGTGAACCGCGAAGTGTATACCGACGATGTGCTCTCCGAGCTCAGGCTCAAGAAAAGTGACATGGAGGAGGTGAAGGCGATTGAGGTGGGAAACATTTTCAAACTTGGCACCCGTTTCTCACAACCGCTCGGGCTCACCTACAAAGACGAAAACGGGAAAGACCGCGAAGTGTTGATGGGTTGCTACGGCATCGGGCTCGGACGCCTGATGGGCACTATCGTGGAGGCGCTCTCCGACGAGAAGGGAATCGTGTGGCCCAAAGAAGTGGCGCCGTTCCAAGCGCACCTCGTCGCTATCACCGGCGGCAATGCCGATGTCGCGGCGGAGGCCGACCGGATGTACGAGCTGTTGCGTGAACACAATATCGAGGTTCTCTACGACGACCGCGACATCCGTGCGGGAGAGAAGTTCGCCGATGCAGAGCTCATCGGCATTCCGGTGCGGCTTGTCATTTCCGAAAAGACGCTCTCGCAGGGCGGTCTCGAAGTGAGCGAGCGGTCAAGCGGCAACGCGACATTCGTTTCCGACAGCGATATAGTCGAACGACTCAAGAATTGATATGTGGAGAAGTTTCAGCATATGGGCGCGCAACATACGGGAGAGCATTCTCGGCTATTTTTCCAATGACATCGGCATTGATTTGGGCACCGCCAATACGCTCGTGTATGTAAAGGGACGCGGTATCGTCATCAACGAACCGAGCATTGTCGCGCTGAACACCAAGACGGGACAGGTCGTCGCTGTGGGTACGCAGGCCAAAGAGATGATGGGCAGAACACCCCCGCACATTCAGGCGGTACAGCCGGTGGTGGACGGCGTAATCTCCGACTTCGAAGTCACCTCCGAAATGCTTGCGTACCTTATCAACAAGGCACAGTCGGGCCACACCAAACTACTCGGGCCGCGCGTGGCAATCGGCGTGCCCTCCGGCATCACATCCGTCGAAGTGCGCGCGGTGCGCGATGCGGCAAAGGCCGCCGGCGCGCGCGAAGTACACATCATTGAAGAGCCGCTCGCCGCTGCGATAGGTATCGAATTGCCGATTCATGAGCCGGCAGGCAACATGATTATAGATATCGGAGGCGGCACGACCGACGTCGGCATCATCGCGCTCGGCGGACTCGTCAATTCCCGCAACATCCGCATTGCAGGCGACAAATTTAACTCGGACATCATGGGGCACATCCGTAACGAATTCAAGATTTTGATAGGAGAAAAAAGCGCGGAGGAAATTAAAATCGCCATTGCGAGCGTCGCGCCAAGCCGTCAGCCGCTCGAAGCTATCGTGCGCGGACGCGACCTCGTGACTGGCCTGCCGCGCGAAATCGTCGTTACCGAACAGGATGTACGCAACGCAATCGGCCACTCGGTGGAGGAATTGCTCGAGGCGATAAAAGAGGTGCTCGAGACGACACCGCCGGAAATCATCTCCGATGTCATGCAGCGCGGCATCTATCTCGCTGGCGGCGGCGCGCTCATCCGCGGGTTGCCGGAATTTCTCACGCGAAGCCTCGGTGTACCGGTCGTCGTCGCGCCGGACCCTCTGACCGCGGTTGTACGGGGCACGAGTGCGGTTCTCAACGAAATCGAAGCGTTTCGCGAAGCGATACTAAGGAACGACGACGAGCTAGTGCCGACCGAATAGCACGGCGCAATATTGTATGAGTGAGTTCCGCTCGAGCGCAACACGAAGAGACGGCCGGCGCCGGCTCTTTTTTGCGACCGTTTTCGTACTCGTCGTCATCGCGCTTGATATGTTTTCGGGCGGAAGTGTGCGCGCGACGGCGCGCTCGCTCACTGCGCGGGTGTGGAGTGCTAGCGCTTACGTGCGCGGCGCCGTATTCGGGAGCGGCTTCTTCTCGTCGCGCGCGTCGCTCGCTTCCGAGAATGCGGCGCTGCGCGAAACGCTTGCACGGTATCAGGAAAACGCCGCCGGCTATCAGGTCCTCAAGCAGGAAAACGACTCGCTTCGTTTGATGCTCCATCTGGCTCAGTCGGAGCGGGGGATAACGGCGCCGGTCGTCTCCTCCGTCATCGCCTCGCCCTACGGCACATTTCTCGTCGGCACCGGCACGACGGACTCCGTCGCCGCCGGAAGCCTCGTCGTGACGGAAGGCGGGTTTGTGGTCGGCACTGTTTCTGAAACCGCGAGCCGCACGAGCGTGGTCAGCGAAATCTTTGCGGGCGGGTCGTCGGTCAACGTGCTCGTCGGCGGAGCCGCCGCCGAGGCCGTCGGCCGCGGCGGCGGCAATGCGCGCATCTCGATTTCACGCGACGTGAGTGTGCGCGAGGGTGACCCTGTTACCGCCCCGTCTCTCGGCGGCAGAGCCGTCGGCACCGTCGGCAAGGTGGTGTCCGACCCGTCAAACGCCTCGCAAACGATTTACGTCATTCTTCCGGTCAATCTCGCGTCGCTCACCTACGTGTACGTCATACCCCGTCCATGAGCCTCAGAGTCATAATCGCCGCAGTCGGATTTGTCGGAGCGATATTTGCGCCGCCGTGGGTGACTCTCGCGTGCATCGTCCTGCTTTCTTTGCGGTACCGCGCGTGGGAGGTCATTATCCTCGGTCTTGCCACCGACCTGATTTGGCTTCCGGGAGGACCTTCACTGCACCTGTTTCCTCTTTTTACGGTACTGTCCTTGATACTGGTGTGGGGGCTCGAGCCGTTGCGGTTGCAGTTTCTTGAGTGATTTTATTCAGGGTATATTGCAGTGATGATGTTCCGGCGCAGAGGCAGGATACGGGTGATACGCGAAATCGCGCCCGAAGAAATATTTCTCGACTCGTCGAACCTTCCGGAGCATGATGCCCGCCAGTTCGAAGGTCGCCTCGAGCGCCCCGTCGCAACGCGTTCGATACTGACCGTGGGCGTCGTCTTTGTGCTCGTCGTCTTCGGTTTCAGCTACCGCGCGTTCCAGCTTCAGGTGGTACGCGGCGACTCGTACGCGACCATATCGCGCGAGAATACGCTCGACCACTCGCTCCGCTTTGCTACTCGCGGCCTCATATTCGACAGGACAGGCACGGAGCTCGCGTGGAACATTGCGCAACCGGTTGCTTCCGACGCGACCTCGTCTCCAGAGAGATACGCGCTACGAAGATACGCTCCGGTTCCCGGCTTGTCGCATCTCATCGGCTTCCTACAATATCCCAAGGCTGACGCAAAGGGGCAGTGGTGGCGTGAGGAATATTCGGGCGTCTCCGGTCTGGAACTTTCATACGATACACAGTTGCGGGGGCAGAACGGTTCCACCATGGTCGAGCGTGACGCACTCGGCAAAGTGGAGCGTGAAAACATCGTGTCACCGCCCGTGAACGGCGAGAATCTCAGGCTCTCTATAGATGCCGACGTGCAGAGCAAGCTCTACACGCTTATTTCGGCCCATGCGCGCGAGCAGGGCTTTCAGGGCGGCGCGGCGGTCATCATGGATGTGCGGACAGGGGAGATACTCGCGCTCACCTCGTTTCCCGAGTACGACCATCAGGCGTTCACCGACGGCGACGTCGCGTCGGTACGCTCGGCCAACGGGAACCCCCGCTCGCCGCTTCTGAATCGCGCCGTCGCCGGCCTCTATACGCCGGGCTCCATCGTGAAGCCCATCTTTGCCGCCGCCGCGCTCAATGAGGGAATCATCAGTCCCGACAAACAAATTCTCTCGACTGGCGCAATCACCATCCCGAATCCATACGACCCCGCGCGTCCGAGCGTGTTCCGCGATTGGGCCGTCCACGGACTCGTTGATATGCGCACCGCGCTTGCCGTATCCTCCGACGAGTATTTCTATACGATAGGCGGCGGCTATGGCACACAGAGTGGACTGGGTATCGCCAAGATTGATGAATATTCACGACGCTTCGGCCTAGCTTCCACAACAGGTATCGCGCTCATCGGCGAAAAAGCGGGTATCATCCCGACGCCCGCGTGGAAAGCGGCCGTATTCGGCCCGGAGGACCCGTGGCGCATCGGCAACACGTATCACACCGCCATCGGTCAGTACGGCTTTCAGATTTCACCGGTTCAGGCCGTGCGTTTTACCGCAGCGATAGCAAACGGCGGCAAGCTCCTCACTCCGCAACTTCTCGCAAGCTCGACGCCCG
This sequence comes from Candidatus Kaiserbacteria bacterium RIFCSPHIGHO2_02_FULL_55_25, assembly GCA_001781335.1. Classification (GTDB taxonomy): domain Bacteria; phylum Patescibacteriota; class Minisyncoccia; order Phycocordibacterales; family UBA2100; genus UBA10103. The sequence continues at coordinate 16,494 of MFLL01000021.1, forward strand.
AATTTTTGACTGTCGATATTCCGGACAACTATTTGCAGGTTGCCCGCGAAGGGATGCGGCTTGCGGTCACCTCAAATAGGAAGGATGCTACGGTCAAATTTTTCAATATCAGTGGCATCAAACTTGCCGCGAAGACGGGCACCGCTCAGCTCGGCTACCGCAACGAGTCCATGAATTCGTGGTCGGTGGGTTTTTGGCCGTCCGACAATCCGCACTACGCCTACGCGGTCGTGCTCGAAAAAGCGCCGGCAGGAACCCTCTCGGGCGCCGCACCGGCCATGCTGCCTTTTTTCCAGTGGCTTATTGCCACTCATCCTGAGTACTTGAACTAGGGACTAGGGAATAGGGACTAGGTTCTAGAATAGGAATGAATTTGCATTTTCCTAGCCGCTAGAAGCTTGCAGCTAGAAGCTAGCCCTGTATAATACCTCGCGCACCGCAACAGTACCTATGAATGACGACGCAAATTACCTGAGCAAAGAAAAATTCGACGAGTTTACGACCGAGCTTGAGCATCTCAAGACGGTTCGCCGCCGCGAGATTGCGGAGCAGTTGGAATACGCCCGTTCACTCGGCGACCTTTCGGAGAACGCCGAATACGAAGAAGCGCGCAACCTACAGGCCGCGACCGAAGACCGCATCCGCGTCATCGAGGAGAGCCTTTCCCGCGCGCGCATCATCGAACACACCAAGAGCAACACGGTTTCTCTCGGCTCGTTTGTGACTATCCAGAAACAGGGGGAGAAAGAAGAACACACCTACGAAATCGTGGGCTCTGCCGAGGCCAACATGCAGGATCGCAAGATTTCGCACCTCTCACCGCTTGGCTCGGCGCTCATGGAAAAGAAGAAAGGAGACACCTTCACTTTTGAGACCCCCAAGGGCGCGCAGAAATACAAGATTGTGAACGTGAAGTAGTGGAGATTGTTTTTCCTCAGCGAGTAATGTGGTATTCTCCTTGGGTTCCGACAAGGGCCTGTAGTTAAGTGGTATAACGGCGCATTCGCATTGCGCAAGCGGGGGTTCGATTCCCCCCAGGTCCACAAATACACAAAGTCCCGCACAGGCGGGACTTTGTGTATTTGTGTACAGCGCAAACCGCCGAATGCGAGTATCCAAACTTTGGATATTGACAATTTAGATAGAGGCTGTACGGTATATGAAGAAGTCGACCCAGACGACTGAATATGCCTATTTTGTAGGACGTCTCCGTAAGGCTCGGTTGGAGGCTGGGCTTACGCAGGTTCAAGTTGCTAAAAGGCTTCGCCGTCCCCAATCTCACATATCTAATATAGAGTCCGGTCAACAGCGTGTAGATGTGGTAGAGCTCAAACGGTTCGCGAAGATTTACGGAAAAGACATTAATTATTTCATTAAATAACAAAATGAAAAAGACCGGCTTGCTATCAAGCACTCTTGCTATCTTGTTTATTGCCCCCACTTTCTCTTCGGCGGCCGTGTTGTATACCCAAACAGTTAATCTTCAAACCGGTTGGAACATAGTCTCAACTCCCAAGGTGCTCGACTCGCATAGTTTTTCTGCGGCGGAAACATCTGCAAATTTCGATATTTACGTACTCGACGCTTCTCAAACATCTGGCTGGGCAACGATGGCGGCGCTTGGCCAAACAGAATTTATTCCGCTGTACGGATATTTCATCAACAACAAGACTGGTTCGACGCAGACTCTTACATTCAATTACAAATCTGGAACACAACCGAATGAACGTCTTTTCAGCCGCACCTTTACTGCAACTGGGTGGTACTCAGTGGGGGTGGCAAATCCGACATATGCTCTTGCTCAGGGCGTAGCGACCACGACGGATAACAACAACCCGAGTGATATTTTGTTCTCTTTGCGTGATTATTACAGTCAGATTCTGGATTTTACGGTGGACGCATTTAGCAGTAACACCGATTCCGTGAAGGTTGGCGATACGTGGAGCGCTCGTACCTACAACGATAGAAATTTAACCAACGATTTTAGGGAAACAAAGGCATACTCGCTTTATATTAACGTAGCGAACAGTCTCTACAGCGGCTTCCAGGACAATACTATCTATATATGTAATGACGGCATTGATAACGACTCTGATGGGCTAATTGACTATGGCGTTGATCCAGGTTGCTCAAACGCAAATTATGGTGAGGAGAGCAACGTGCCGGGAGCGCTTAGTGTGAGCGTATCGTCATCTCCCGTTGCCCAGAACATAATCGCAGGTGTGCAGGGCTTCACCTTCGCGAACGTCCAGTTGGATGCGTCGCAGTCGGGTGAAGACGTCCGCATCAACTCAATCTCGCTCACCGAGAACGGAAGCAGTCATGCTTTCGCGGGTGCGCACAACAAGCTCTCGACGTGTCAGCTCTACGACGGCGCTACCGCACTCAACGGCGGCGGCAACGTAGTTAGCGGCGATTCAGTCGCAACGACTACGACGGCAACGCAGGCAAGCACCTTCACGCTCGACAACTCGCTCACCATTCCGAAAGGCACGGTGAAGACGCTTGCGCTCAAGTGCAACGTCGCCACCACGGCCGACTCGAACTCGCGATTCCAGTGGGGCATCGCTTCTGCCCAGATTACTG
>MFLL01000022.1 GCA_001781335.1 Candidatus Kaiserbacteria bacterium RIFCSPHIGHO2_02_FULL_55_25
CCTCTTGCTTGTGCGCCATATTCATATGGCGAATACGGTACCCGAATTAGTATCTACCCGAGAGGTTTCGGTGTCTTTATTTATTAGCTACAAGGTTCACTTGATTTTCACCATGCCCGTTGCTATACTGTATGTACAAATGCCTTCGGGCTTGCCCCCGCAAGGGGGAGAACAAGAAAGGCCGTCAAAGCATCGCTTTGACGGCCTTTCTGACACCCTCAAATATCTTGCCCCTTAGAAATCCGATTTTCTGGTCGAGTCTTTTTGTATCTACTAAGCGAAGCTGGGAAATGATTGCGAAAGCCTTGCGGCCGCCGACGGTACCCACGGATACGTAATACGGATTGCGCTTTGAAGAAGTCGTGAGCGGGACGACGAGACATACCGAACGACTGAACGCCCTGAGAATCAACACGGGGCGGGCGCGCTCTGCGCCTGTGCCGTCTTGCTCGAAGCCGACGTTGATTCCAAGTTGACACCAGCGTACGTCGCGCTCGCGATAGAGCAATATATCTTCGCGCGCATGAATCCGCTTTTTCTGTTCATTCCACGTATCAAAATCCTTTTCCATGATTCCCAATTCTACACGCCCCGCGTCGTCTCTAACCCAAATATCCCCAATGGGATGTCTATGCCAGGATGGTGAGGGTAAGGGCGATGGTGTCGCCCGCTTGGATGCCCTCGGCTCTCCTTACTTTTGCTTTGAGCGGCAGGATGTACACACCCGAGCGGCTGTCGGGAAAGATAGATGTTTCCCATGCCGTTTTCCCTACCCGTACCCCCACCCGCACCGCGCCAAATCCTCTGCGCGGCCCCGTATACTTTTTGCGTATCTCCTCCGAGTGCGTTTTATCAACATACGCAAAATGCCACGCACCTTGCGCTCCCGGCCAGAGCGTCACTTCCGAGCGGACTTTGTATCGGTTCGTCATCGGCAAATAATCCCACCAAACCATTGGTTTGGGAAATGCGGCGCGGCGGGAGTTACGGAGTCGTGGTCGGTGCGGGAGCGGGTGTTGAACCCAACATGAGCGACGCGCGGATGGTGTCGAAGGCGGCGATGAGCGCGGCGCGGTCGAACTCGCGGACGGCGCCCGGCTCACCTGCCGCGGGATAGTTGGCGATATTGCCCGAGTGAATGAAGTAGCGCACGGCGATGCACGGCGAGCTATCGGGGAGCGCATAGACTGTCTCATCATAGATATTGCCCGCGGCCGCTCCTGTGGAACTCGCGACGGAATAGGTGGTGCTCGCGAGCGTCTCTGTACGCGGACGTACGTTGGCCGCGAGATAAATGTCGCCCGTGCATTTCTTGGCACGCGGAAGCCACTCGACGGAGAGGTAGGTATCGCTCGAAAGATTGGTGCCTGTCGCCATCGTGCCGGGGATGGTGAACTTCACTCCCGAGATGGGCTTCTTGGGATTCACCTGGTCGTATATGTAGGAGGCATCCACCGTATAGTCCGCGGGATAGGTAATCGCAAAGGTGGATGTGGCATAGGTCTCTGTGGCCGGCTGTTCCACCGTGCTAGCGGGCGTAGGATTACTTCCCTTCCCCTTCAACAAATAATAGCCGCTACCTGCCACAAGGATAATAAGAATCGCCCCGATGATGTATTTGGCCATATCCTCAAATCATCCCACAAATCGCGGATTTGGGAAACCGGGTAAAAAGTTCGGCGGCCGCCCCTCGATGGTGGGGCGGCCGCTGTGACCTATGTTTTCTCACCGGTGACATACCGGATGGCTTCCTTAAGGCCGGAAATGGTGAGCAGGAATCGGAAGCCTTCTTTCTCGCCGGTACGGTATTCAATCGCAAGCAATTTGTTGTCCAAGATGCTCCCGATCCAATCCGCATTGAGCGGCCGGCCTTCGCATACGGATAGAGTACACCGCATGGACAAGCGTTGATTCGGCTCGCTGTCCGCACGAATACCGATGTAACGGCCGACGGCGCCTGGCGACACGTAAATGGATGCTTCCGGTTCACCAAATGCATTGAATTGCACGAACAGCTTTGCCCATCGCGACATGTCTTCTTGAGCGGCGTTTCCCTGCAGAATGGCGCAATTCGAGGGTGCCACCGGACCCTTGCAGATTGCGCTCCATAATCCGAACTCTTTGCGAATCGGCTCCGTCGCCGCGGGTGCCGCGAACAAAGCAGAGAGTGCCAGCGCGCCCATGACTCTCAGCATGATGAGGTTCTCCCCACTCGCCTGTTGATGATAGCTGTGCTGATTATTCCACGGATAGTCAGTTTGGGAAACCGGGTTTGACACGAGGGCGGCACGGACGCATAGTTTGCGCGGTTTCAACCAAGCTCTTTGACGTGTCAAAGGGCTCAATGCGGAGGCATTGCCTATGCGAATTCCATCCATCCGGGCGATGCTCCTCGGCATCGCTCTCATCGCAATCGCGACTCCCGCTCCGGCGACTCAACCACTGCGCAAAGAACCGGTGGACCTGCTGTTGTGCTTGGCCGCCGACGTATCGCGCAGTGTGAACTTCGAGCGCTTCCGACTGCAGCGCAACGGCTATGCCGAGGCGCTGGTCGACAAGCGGGTGCTACAAGCCATCAGCTCGGGCCCGCATCGGCGTATCGGTGTGACCTACATTGAATGGGCGGGTATCCTGCAGCAGAAGACCGTCGTCGAATGGACGATTATCGACGGGTTCGACTCCGCGCAACACTTAGTGGAGCAACTGGTCGAGATGCCGCGACCGTTTACGGGCAAGACTGCCATCGGAACCGCAATCGAGTCTTGCCTGCAGGCGCTCTACGAGGCACCCTACGATGCCGAGCGAAAGACCGTCGATGTATCAGGTGACGGAGCCAACAACGACGGTCGCGCGCCCTCCGACGCACGCAACGACGCCGTTCGCGAGGGCGTCGTCGTCAATGGGCTTCCAATCCTGACTCCGCTCGCTCTATCGCGGCATCCGAACCACACCCATCCGCCCGGTGGACTCGAAAAGTATTACCGAGACAACGTCATCGCAGGCACCGGCGCATTTGTGGTGGTCGCGGAAGACCACCAATCGTTTTCGGCGGCAATCGTGAAAAAGATGATTGCCGAAATCGCGATGCGGTGAATATCTGTACTATCGCTATCGAGGCCGGCGTTTGCGCCGGCCTCTTCGTTTGTTGAAATCTAATTTTATACCACCGCGATGCGGCGGCGGTCGTAGAGATACGAAAGGAACGTGAGGAAGGCAAAGATGGCAGGAATCCAGTAGCCCGGCAGGTAGAGCTGGGCCGTTTCCCAGAGGCTAATCCACTGGATGGAGACGGTGCCCGATACAGTCGCGACGTTATCAAGCAGATTTTGGTCCTGCGTCTGTACCGCTTTCTGCCAGTCCTGAGCGGATTTGATATTGGCGTCGGCATTCTTGAGCTGTGCGCTGTAGGATGTATTTTCATTCGCAAGCTGCTGATTCAGCGAATACAGGTCATTCGACAGCGATTGTATCTGAATCTGAACATCGTACGTTTGCGTCTGCGCGCGCAGAGTGGCGAGACGGGATGCGATTGCATCAATCTGCGATTGGAGCGACTTCAGCGTGCTCGCGTGTGCGCTCACGATATTTTGGCGGGCCGTTTTGTAACCGGCGAGCGAAGTGTCGGCCTGCTTCTGCTGTTCTTCGATGTTCTGCTTTTGCGGCAGGAGATTCTGCGAGGAGATGTTGAGCGTAAGGAATCGGCTACCGACGAGGCTCTCGAGCTCGGTGCGGAAGGCATCGTATTTGCTCTGCGGCACCACGAAACTCACGGAGCCGTATTTCGGCGAGCTTGATTCCTGATCAATGCGCCCGTCGTATCCGCGCACAGTGGTCTCGACGCGGCGCGTGAGTCCCTGCACATCGCGGGTGCGCATGATTGCGTTGTAATATACTTTGAGAAATTCGCGTGTGTCGGTCACGGGGACGTCGGGACTGTAGTACGGATACCTGTCGGGGTAATAGGCCTTCGAGTCCATCATGGCTGGCGAGGGAGCACTCGATGCGCCACTTTCTCTCGCCACCATATCCACTGCAGTAGGAGGCACGGCCATTTCGACGCTCGTATAGCTCATTCCCCCTCCCAATCCCATCATCTGCGTGACGTACCGGCCGCCCGAATCGTTGACGGCAAAAAAGGTGATAATTGCAAGCAGCCCGAACACGATGGTGAGCCACGAGATGCCGCTCAGGGAAAAATGCCGGGGGGTAGATTCGTCGGTCATATCAGAGGTGTAATTATACAACATGAAAAGGGAGGGTCGTGCGGTGCCGCAGAGAGACTGTCATGTACTCCCTAAGACGCGCGCGGCGCGCAAATCTTTCAGTGCATCTTCATGAACCGGGAAACCGGGTTGACGCGGAGTGCCCTAGGCTGTAGAAATCTGACAGCCAAGGAGACCCCGCATGCAGAAGCCGTCGCCGGCGAACGCTAACGGACTCGAGAAAGACCGGTCGAAACGGCCGAAGAGCTTTCCGGAGCCGAAACTGGTCATGAGCCCGGTGGAGATTTTCACCAAGTACAAAGACGGGCCGTTCTACTACCAGTACAAGACCGACGGGACGCTCTCGCGGATGCTGGTTTGCGACAACGAGGTGGAGCGCAACACTATGATGCGCAACATCCGTCTTGGAGCGAGGATGTACATCGACGGCTCGGTGAAGAAACCGGAAATTGTGTCGAGGGTACTGCTCTTGGGCGAGAAAATCCGCTCGGCAGAACAGCTGAAACGGCAATTCGAAAAAGGTCCGTTCCACTTTCAGGTTCTCGTACACCCGGTATCCAAAATCGAGATGTGCGACAGCACGGAGGTGCTCGAGGCGCTTCTGTGCGAAGTAGCCGCAAAACATGACATTGTCATCCGCCCGCTCTGACGGAAGTTGCCCGCAGAGCCAGCCACACAGCGGTCGCCACATCGGCGGCCGCTTTTCACGTCCGCTTGACCGGCACCTTACGCTGTGCGACAACTTGTTTAGGTGCTCCAAAGCGGTTCGGCAGATTGAGCGCGAGATGTGCGGACATCTTCCGCTCCGGGAAATATCTGTCGATGACAGTCCTACTCTGTCATGCACCGGCCGCGTCGAATTCCTTCGGGAGGAGACGCGGCCTTAATCTTTTCATATCGCCGACAACCGCTCCGCCATCCCCGCGAGGTCGCCGGCAAGCGGACTCTCCGGCCACTTGGCCAACAGCTTTTCTATCACGCGCAACGAGTGACCGACTGTCTTTTCCTTCGGCTCGCTAAACCTGTCGAACGTAGCAACGCCCGCGAGCGCATAGTCCTCCAGTAGCTCGGCATTATTCGCGATGATGTCGGCGGATTTCAGTAGCACCGAATCATCGGTGAACGTGTTGATACGGGCGAGCGCTTCCCCTTTGCGCTCATTCCACGGCACGCTTTTGGACACTTCGGTGACACTTTCAACAAGCTCCGCAACCGTCGGCCCAAAACGCTCCTCGAGCATTTCGCGCGACACCCTTTTGTGCGCGACACTGTCTTCGATGGTGTCGTGGAGAATTCCCGCGATTATCACGTCTTCCGACGCGCCGGCTCGCGCGAGAATGAGCGCGACCGTGAGCGGGTGCGAGATGTACGGAATGTCTTTGCCCTTGCGCTTCTGCTTCTGGTAGACCTCGTGCGTCTTCACCATGAAGCGGATAGCAAGCTGCATCTTGGGCGTATAGCGGAGCATGGATTGAATATGGCACGGACGCGGTGTTTATGAAAGAAGCACGCCCGGCGCGCGAGGCACCGGGCATTTGCCTGCCGGGGCGATTTTGTGTTACTCGTACCGCAAGGCCTCGATGGGATTTTTGCGTGATGCCTGACGGGCGGGATAGATGCCGAAGACAAGGCCGACGAGCATCGAAACTCCGACCGCGAGCAGTGCGCCGACGTACGGGAATGTAAATGTCCATTCGATGCCGAGTACCGAGCCGAGTGCGAGCGTGAGCAGGAAGCCGAGACTCGAGCCGATGAGTACTCCGGCGATACCGCCCGCGACGGTGAGAAATATCGCCTCGATGAGGAATTGCCGCAGAATGTCGCTGTCGGTCGCGCCCACCGCTTTGCGCAGGCCGATTTCGCGCGTGCGCTCCGTCACCGAGACGAGCATGATGTTCATGACCCCGATGCCGCCGACGACGAGTGAGATGGCGACGACCATGGTGAGAAATGCCGTGAGCGCGCTAAGAATAGTCTGCACCTGCTCGACAATACCCTGCTGGGTCACGACGAAGAAGTCGTCTTTGGCCGGGTCGGTGATGCGGTGCGCGGCGCGCAGTGTGAGGGTAATGTCCTCTACCATGCGCGGCACCGCCCCCGGCGAAGACGCGCGCACCATGACCTCGTGGTAATAATCGATACCGAGGAGGTACGTCTGTGCGGAGGTATATGGGATGATGGCGAGCTTATTGAGGTCGAAGAGCGAGACCTGCCCCTTGGACGGCAGTACGCCGACGACGCGGAAATTGCGGTCTCCAATCTTTACATTTTTGCCTATGGGATCATTGAATCCGAAAAGGTCTTCGGCGACGCCTGAGCCGATGACGACGACGCTCGCCTTCGCGTCGATGTCCGCCTGCGTGAAAAATTCACCCTGCTCGGGAAATACACCGAAGACGTCGCCCATAAACTGCGCCGACCAGCCGAGCACCTCGGGGTGAGAGGTATAGCTACCGTACGTGACCGAGCCCGGCACGACGAGCGCGGGCACCGCCGCGATGAGGTCGGGAACATTGGTCTTCTGCTTGAGCAGTCCGACATCGCGGGCTTTGAGCGAATTGGCAAAGAGTGTCTGCGCAAAATCGCTGGGGCCGGTCGGCTGTCTGCCCGGCCGCACGACCACGAGGTCGGCGCCCAATCCGCCGAGTTGCGAGGTGATGACCGTCTGCGCACCCGCGCCCAGCGACATGATAAGCACGATGGCGGCTACGCCAATGACGATGCCGAGGATGGTGAGCGCCGAGCGCCCCTTGTTAGACGAGAGCGCATTGAGCGATGTCTTGATGAGGAGGAGTGTGGTCATATTATTTGAGGAGGCCGCCATGATTGCGGCGTTCGATTTTGCGATCGCTCTCGAGGAGGCCGTCCTTGAGTGTGATGACGCGGTCGGCGTATTCGGCCGTGTACGTCTCGTGCGTGACGAGAATGACCGTGTGACCGTTGTTATGCAGGTCGTCGATAAGCTCAAGCACCTGCGTGCCGGATTTTGAATCGAGGTTGCCCGTCGGCTCGTCGGCGAATATTACGTCGGGGTCGTTGATGAGCGCGCGTGCTATGGCCACGCGCTGGCGCTCGCCGCCGGAAAGCTGTGAGGGCTGGAAATGCATACGATGCGAGAGTCCGACTTCCTCGACGGCACGCGCCGCGCGCGCGTCCCATTCATTCTCCGGCACATCGGAATACAGAAGCGGAAGCTTCACGTTTTCAAGCACCGAGATTCGCGGCAAAAGGTTGAACGATTGGAACACGAACCCAATGCGGTTGTTGCGTATCTTCGCGCTCTCTTGCGAGGTATATGCGCCGGCCTGCTGGCCGTCAAAATAGTATTCCCCTTTGGTCGGCCGGTCGAGAAAGCCGAGGATGTGCAGCAGCGTGGATTTGCCACTCCCCGACGGCCCCATGATAGAGACGAATTCGCCTTTTTTGATGGTGAAGCTGATGCCGTGCAGGACGCCCGTCTGCACCTCGCCTGTCTCGTAGCTCTTTTGGAGGCGACGCACGTCGATGAGGTCCATACCGCTACTGTGTCTTGTACGTGACGACGCTCTCCCCCTCTTTGACTCCGCTCATAAGCTCGAGTGAGCCGTCGGCGCCCTGAATACCGGTCGTCACTTCGCGCTCACCGGTCGTGCCGTTCGCGAGCAAAATCTTTACGTATGACTTGCCGTTGTTCCGATAGACAGCACGCGCGGGCACCGAGATGGCGCTCGCGCGGGTGGCCGTGACGATGTCCACATTTGCGGTCATGCCGGATTTCACCGGCTCTTTTGAGCGGGCTATCGAGAGAATGACCTTGTAGGTGGAAACTCCTTCGAGCACCGTCTCGGCAGGGTCGATGGAAAGAACGGCCGCGGAAAACGGCACTGTGTCGCCGTAGGCGTCGAGCGTCACGCGCGCGGGATTCCCCACGGTCACCTTGGCAATGTCCGCCTCCGGCACGTACGTTTCTATCTCATAGCCCCCCTGCGAGGAAACCGCAACAAGAGTGACATTGGGGCTCACGGCGGCGCCGGCCTTTGCGTCCTGCCGCGTGACGAGGCCGGAGAAAGGAGCGCGCAGAACTGTCTTCCCGAGCTGAGCCTGTATCCCCTGCACATTGGCGCGGGCCGCATTCACCATAGCTTGCTGAGCGGCGATTGCCTGCGGCGTCGCGCCGGCACGCTTGAGCTCGAGCTGGGATTGCAGTTGCTGCACGGTGATTTTCTGCGAAGCAATACTCTGCGACGTGCTGTTGAGATTGCTGATAGCGGTGTTGATTTCGGAAAGCGCCGTCGCCGCCGACGTCTTGTAGCTCGCGAGCGTAGTCGCAGAAAGATTGGTCCCGCTGTTGAGAGTGGCGTTCACGTCTTGTATGAGTATGCGCATGACGGCGAGCCGCGTGATGCCGTGCGCAATAGCAGCTTCAAGTGTCGCGATGCCGGAAGACGGAGAAATGGTGGAAAGTTCGGCCTGCCAATCATCGAGCGCCGCGCCGCTTAGCATACGTTCGGTTGCCGCGTCGGTGGCCGACTGTGAATCGCTTGTGGAATACGTCAGCTGAGGGTTCGCCGTGTCGGCGTTTGAAAAGAAGCCGTTGAGCTGAGTACGGACGGCGTCGGTGCCTTTTGCGAGACTGTCGGAGAGCGTGTCGCTGATACCCGCATACATATTGGCGAGGTCTTGTCTCGCTTTGTCCACCGCCGCCTGCGATGCCGCGATATCGGACGGCTGTGCGCCCGCGATGAGACCGTCGAGTGTCGCCTGCGCCGAGTCGGCCTGCGCCTGCGCCTGCGCAAGCTGGGCCGACAGGTCGCTCGCGTCGAGGCGCACGAGTGGCGCCCCTGCGAGGACCGCCTGCCCGACGCGCGCGTCGACAGAGACGACGCGCCCCGAGACACTGAACGCGAGCTCCACACTCTCCTGCGCCTGCACTTTGCCTGTGACGCTCACGAGCTGCTCCATGGGAGCGGCTTTCATGATCACCGATTCATAGGGTGACGGCGCGGGGCGGGTTTTGAGATACGCAAAGCCGCCAATGACAATAATCGCCGCGATGACGGCGTACTGTTTCCACGTAAGCGACGTAATGACCGAAAAACGTGGCATTGGGGGCAGTATAACGCGGAGCGATTGTTCAATCTAGACCGGACGGGTCGTCACGGCATGTTGCCGCCGGCAACCCTGCACGCACCCCTCACTCGCCCTCCATATCGAGGACGAGCGCGCCCCAGGTGAAATGACTGGCGCCGTAGCCTTCTCCTGTTTCCGGATTGAAATACTCGCGAAAACCGTTCCCTTCGATGAGTGAACGACTGCGCTCGCGTATCCATGCCGCTTCTTTCTCGAATCCGTACGCGGATAGGCCGTGATACATGAACCAATGCGGCGCCATCCAGATGGGTCCGCGCCAAAATCTCTTCGGCCGGTACGCCGGCTCCTGCTTCGACGTCGTGCGGATGCCGAACGGCGAACGGAACGTGCTTTCGTTGTAAAAATGATTCTTCACGACCGCTTCGGCCTCTTCGCGCGTGTAGAGTCCTGCAAACAGCGGCGCGAAGTGCGCCCACGTCGCGACGCGCAGTGGCGTATACTCGTGCCCCATCGCCGACCAGTACACACCATCGGCAAAAAGCCGCTCGCGCATCGCGCCGCGGATGAGGTCGACGTGCTCTTTCGCAAAACGCTCGCCTTCGTGATGGCCGAGCAAGTGTGCGATATGGCCGAATCGCTCGAGGTTTTTGACCAGAATGGTATTGAACGGCACGTCTTTCACCCAAAATGTTTTGCTCATGCAAAGCTCCGCCTCGAAATTGCACAGACGATTCGCGCGCACGAGCGCCTGTCGCTTCCAAATATGCACGTACATGTTGATGTCGGGTCCCACACGCATTGGCGCATCGAAACGCGGCGAATTGTCTTCGCCGCTCTCGTCGGGATTGATGATGCCAGCAAGATGGTGGTACACGGGGTCGCGCTCGTTGACCATGTATTTGTAGTGGGCGAAGAGTTTCGGGTAAATCTCTTCCAGGAACGCGCGGTCGGGGGAGCGCCGGTGTATTTCCCACGCGGCGTAGGCGATCATCGGCGGCTGCGTGATGGAGCTCGTGCCTTTGAGACCCCAGCTGTAGGATGGTGGCCATACCACCTTTCTCCAGAAAATCATGTGCGGCACCATGCCGTTGGGAAGCTGGCGCGCGAAGAGCGCGCGCAATTCCGCCTTGGCCATGTCCGGCTCGATGTGGGAGAGAATGATGGCGTGAAAGCACGAATCCCAGAGCCACTGATTCGGGTACATGCCGCCCGCAGGCACGGTAAACGTGTGACCCTGCGCCGTGCGCCTGTTGCGGCGCATCAGCGCCGCCGCTTCCCTTCTGAAATCCATGGGGAAAGTATAGCGCCTATTTTTGCTGCGGGTTTGGTACGACGTTGGAACCTATTTATCGAAATAACTCTTCAACCTATCGACGTAAAGCTGCTTTTCATCCTGCGAAGGCCAGTAGGTATCTTCGTGGTTTAGGTACAACTTATCACCTGTATACCGCGGGAAGACATGCAAGTGGAAGTGCCAGACGTCCTGATTGCCGGCAGGCTCATTGTGCTGTCTCGTTGAAACGCCGTCGCATTTGTATGTCTCTTTTAGAGCTATCGCGACTCTCTTGGATGTATCGAAAATTATATGTCCCATTTCTTCTGGTATATCATAAATATTTTCAATATGTTCATTCGGAATCACGATCACATGTCCGGGATTTGACCTCCACCATTTTCCGGCAATAAAAACGGTAACCGATTTGTCTCGCCAAATTACTGACAGTTCTTGATTTCCTTTTTCTGTCGTTTCGCCTCGTGCTATCTGACAGAGAGGACAAATATAATTTTCAGGACTGTGGTTGTACATAGTTTGATTCTAACAACAAAATCGTTAGCTGCGGGACTTGGATTCGAACCAAGGTGACGACTTCCAGAGAGTCGCATCCTACCACTAGATGATCCCGCAATGACTACCGTTTGTAGCGTCGAAATTGTAGCAGATTCGCGAGCTTTTGCACCTCGTCCTTTCTCGACACCTGTATTTTGAATCGTGACCGGTGGGGGTGAAAACCCAGTTTCGTGACATAACGAAATACGGTATCCAAAAGTGCCGGGTTTGCATTTGAAAAGAGAAATTTGTGCGTATATGTTCCTGCATGAAAATGCATTGAGCCCTCGGCCTCGTAGAGGCCGCGCAAAAACCTTATCGTGTGGTCGGGCTTTTCCCTGATCCATACGGGCAAGATAAAATTGTAATCGTGCCTTGAACCTGTCGGGATTTTCAGCCGCTCTGCGATATGTTTCTCGTAGATAGAAATATTAAACGCGTTGGAATTCGAGCGCCGTATCACGGTCGGCTTTTTGCCAAAGACCCGCTCAATCAAAGTCGAATACCGCCTCGTAAATCCCAGATTATTCCCGCTCCCTACTATCCTCAGACACTCACAGCGCGGAAAGGCGCGAATATGACCATCACCAAGTACGACTCCGATAAGTTCCGCCAAATCGCCGTTCTTTTCAAATGGTTCGTAGACGCTCTTTATCTTTCCCCGCTTCTTCATCCGTTCACGCCACGTCTTAAAGTTATCAACGCGACGCGACCGCATTGTCTCGGAAATCTTACGTACTGACGGACTACTCTCCTTCGTCAGACCCTTATTCCAAGCCCTTAGCATCCACCATATTGTAACCCCAATTTCCTGCTACCGTTAGACGACCGCCGTTGTCAGGCGGTTTGCTGAGGCACGTACTCTGCGTTTCCCGAGGCCTGCGCTGGGCGGGCGGTATAGAGCACAATGACAGACAGCACGACGAGCGCCGCGAGAATGAACCACGTGAAGTACCGGTAGTGATTGGCGGTAATCATGGCGCAGATTTTTTTGAACACGATGCGCGCTATTGTAACAGATTTACCCCGTTAGATATTTGTTCGGGCAAGTGAATAACTCGGGTTCTCTTTATCTAACGGGGCAGGTTCGGCGGTCTTGCTCAAGTCTGATGGGGATTTCTTGTACCGACTGTACGCCCGATGCGGAGAATTCGACCCGCACGAGAAGTCCGTTGCGTACGTCATCGTTCCAGTACTGGTCAAATATAAAATTGCCGAGGGAATAGTAGATATTCTTGCCGCGATACATTTCGTGCTCCTCGACGACGTGCGGATGTGAGCCGATGACGATTTCCGCCCCCGCATCTATAAATCTATGGGCTAATTCGCGCGAATATGCCGATGAAGTTGTCGCGTACTCTATTCCCCAGTGCGTGTACACGACCGGAATTCCACCGCTCTCGCGTGCCGCCCGTATTTGCGCGATGGTCGTCGACGCCGCTTGCCCTGAGCCTGTCGAAGGGTTGAACTCGTTGTAGTTGATGAACGTAAGTGACAATCCGCTGAAACGCGCCTTTACGATTGTCTGCCGGCCGGGGTCGCCGAAATAACCGACTCCCGCCTCGTCGAGATATCGTTTCGTCTCCTCGAGGCCCCAGCGGCTGAAATTCATGATGTGGTTGTTGCCGAGATTCACGAGGCGGATATTGTGACGCGCGAGCAGTGCGGCGGTCGATGTCGCAAATGTGAACGTGTAGTTGTTCTTTCCGCCGACGGGACTACCGACACTGACGGACGACGTTGAAGTTATCGGGCCTTCGAGATTCGCGACGACCAAATCCGAGTCGCGCAACACATCATTAATACAAGAGAAAATGTAGTCGCCGCCCTTTTCCTCAATCGCCGTGCGGATTGTGCGGTCAAACATCATGTCACCCGCGAAAAGCACCGTCGCACCCGTGTGCGGCAACGGCGCCGCCCTGTATGCGAGCATGTGCGCGGGAAACAGGCCCGCTATCGACGCAATGACAAACGCGATGAATCCGGCCAGCCATTCCATCGTTAGTGCAGGGACTGCATGTGGACACGTGCGAGAGCAAGCGTGAAAGCCTTTTGTTCCCGTACGTCATCAGGGATATCCGTGAACACCGACGCCTTGCGTACACGCAGAGCGTTCATAAGTTTATCGAGCTCGGCATCCTTTTCATTGTCCCCTCTTGGTTCGGTGACTCCTTTCGCAAAACGCGCGACCTCATCCCGCACATATGCTTCAGCGTTGAGCATTTCCCTTGCTTGCTTGCCGTATTCTTGTGCGAGAGTTTCAAGAGAGGCCCTGGACCTATCATACTTTTCTCTTCGTCCGAGATGCCCTTCCGGTGTTTGTCTTTCCCATGCAAATGCCATAGTCCTATTTGTTATCGGGTTTGTAAGCGGGGTCGTGTTTACGAAGCCATTCCGCCCCCGGTTCGTCACCGGAATACATGTCGGCTGACCGTCCGTCAGCCTTCTCGATGTGCATACCGCCTTCTTTCGGTAGCATCTTTTCCACTTCCGCCGGGTCTTTGGTGATGGCGTCGTCTTTGAGTTCAATGTGGACTTTTTCGTTCCCTATCCCGGCAAGCTCGGGCTTCGGTATACGAGCCGCCAGTTCGTTGGCGTCTTTCAAAAGACGTTCGACTGTCCTTTGGGTGCGTTTGTGTCGTTCCGGAAACTTCATATGTACATTCTACCCCGTAATGCTGTCGAGCGAATGGGGTTTGCCCTCTGCGATGCTTGCGTGCGTGATGCGGATGAATTGTACGTTTTTGCGCAATTCTGGGAGGGTGCGGGCACCGACGTACCCCATGCCCACCTGCACTCCGGAAGCGAGCGAGGCGACGATTCCTTCGACGGCACCTTTGTACGGCACGAGCGCTTCCACGCCTTCGGGCACCGCTTTGCGGCCGTGCGTGAAGTAACGCTCCTTGCCTGAAGCACTTTTGATGACGGCGGCCGAGCCCATGCCGCGATATTCCTTGTACATTTCGATTCCTTTTTTCACTATTTTCCCCGGCGTCTCGTCGGTACCGGCAAACAGGTTGCCGCACATCACAGCCGAAGCGCCGGCGGCGAGCGCCTTGGCGATGTCGCCCGAGTTGCGGATGCCGCCGTCGGCAATGACTGGAATCTTCTTTTTGGCGCACACTGCGGCGACGTCGAGGACCGCCGAAAGCTGCGGGACGCCCACGCCCGAGATGACGCGCGTCGTGCAGATAGAGCCGGGGCCGACGCCGACCTTGACGGCGTCGACAAATCCGATGACCGCTTTCGCGGCCTCCCCCGTCGCAATGTTGCCGTAAATCATTTTTGCTTTTTTCAAACTCTTCTTTATTTTCTTGGCGCTCGCGACGACATTGAGATTGTGGCCGTGCGCGCAATCAATGACGATGGCGCTCGCTCCGGCCTCGTCGAGCGCGAGCGCACGCTCTGCGGCGAAGGGGCCGCACGCGGCTGCGACGGGTACACCCGCGTCTCGCGCTTCGCGCACCATCCGCGCCTGCTCCTCGATAGAGCAATTGCGGTGAATGACGCCGAGCCCGCCGAGTTTGCCGAGTGTGATGGCCATGCGCGCTTCCGTCACGCGGTCCATGGCCGCGCTCAAAAACGGCAACGCGAGCGGAATACCCGCAACGGTTGTTTTGAGTGACGCCTCGCTCGGCTCCATGGCAGAGGCCGCGGGCCGGATAAGGACGTCGTCGAATGTAAATCCCTCTTTAATCTGTACTCCCATGCCTGAGTATAACACGCAGGTATTTTGGTCAAGATTTGGACACCGTTGCCACCACGGCCATGTGGTCGCTCACCCCATCGACGAGGCGGACGTCAGAGACCGTGTACGCCGGTGTAGAGAATAGGCCGTCGACTACGTACTGCAAATCGCCGGCGCGGTGTAAATTCTTGTCAATCGTTGTCGTGTACTCCTGCGGAATATTGTCTTTGTACTTTTCCGCAATCGCGTCAAATATTTCCGACCCGCGAGCTGTGTTGAAATCCCCCGTTAGCACCAATTCCCCAAGCGAATCCAATGTGTGCATGAGCGCCTTCAGATCTTTGCGCTGTATGTCCTCAGCTTGATGACCTACCGGCGTCCACGTGAAATGCGTGGTTGCGATACGGAACAATTGTCCACCCTTCGCGATGTCGGCGACGACGAGTGTGCGGTTCCCGAAGTTGAGCGGGCTTCCGCGCTCGTCGAGCACCACTACAGGAACAGCGGACGGATTCCCCGCATATACGATTGTGCTAGTGGTATGAACAGTGTGGGTTGTCCACATGGCGTTACCCTCCGGTAGCACACCCTCGTCCGGCCAATCGGCCGGATGCTCGTCATCTATCTGAAAAGCGACGCACGGTCCTACCACAGATTCAAAACGCGGGACGTCGCGGTGTAATACTTCCTGCAGACAAACAACATCCGCCTTTTCTCGCTCCAGAAAAGGCAGTACGAGGTCGAGGTGTTTGGAGCGCTCGATATTGAGCGATATGAGTTTGAGTGACGACATCAGCCTCTCCTCTCTTTCGCGGCTTTGATAAATGCGGTGAAGAGCGGGTGGGGCGAAAGCGGACGCGCCCGGAGTTCCGGATGGAATTGCGTGCCGACGTAAAACGGATGCACCGAGCGCGGAAGCTCCGCTATCTCCTTGAGGTACTCGCGGTCGGGAGACACTCCCGAGAATACGAGGCCGGCCTTTTCCAGTTGCCCGACATACTCCGGATTAATCTCGAACCGGTGGCGATGACGCTCGCTAATCAGCTTTGAGCTTGTAGCTTGTAGCTTGTAGCTTTCGGACGCGACCGAACCTTCAAGCAACGCGCAAGGATATGCACCGAGGCGCATCGTGCCGCCGTAGTCCTTTCGTGCAAGCTTCTCGCGTTGCTCCGGAAGAATGTCAATGACCGGATACGGGGTCGCGGGGTTGATTTCGGTGGTGTTGGCGTCCTTCATGCCCGCCATATGACGCGCGTACTCGATGACGAGCATGTGCAGTCCGTAGCACAAACCGAAATACGGAATGTTGTTTTCACGCGCATACTTCGCTGCCATGATTTTGCCTTCAATACCGGTCTCCCCAAATCCGCCCGGTACGATAATGCCGTCGTACTCATTGAGTGCCTCGACGGGCATGCGTCCGTCCTGAAGCTCCTTGGCGTTGATCCATGCTATCTCCGGCTTCACTCCCTCGGCGTAGGCGGAATACTTAACCGCCTCGATAACGGAAATGTAGGCATCCGAGAGCACGAAGTCTCCCGTGTCGAAGTATTTGCCCACGATGCCGATTTTTACCGTGCCGTTGCCGTTGTGCGTTTTTTCGACAAACTTTTTCCACTCGGAAAGGTCGGGGTTCTGTTTCGGTTTCTTGCCGAGCGCGGCAAGTAAGGTCTCGGAAAGCTTGTCTCGCTCGAAATTGAGCGGCACGTCGTAAATGGAATCCACGTCCGGTGCGGAAATGATGTGGTCACTCTGGACGTTGCACGAGATGGCAAGCTTTTCCTTGCGCTTTTTGTCGAGCGGGTGCGTGGAGCGCGCGATGAGAATGTCGGCTTGCACGCCGTACGAGTTCAGCGCGCGCATCGCGTTTTGCGTCGGCTTCGTTTTCATCTCTCCGATGGTCGAGGGCACCGGCAGGTACGAGACCATCACGAAGAGTACGTCTTGCGGATGTGCGAGGTGCATCACGCGCGCCGCGTCGATGAAAAGCGCATTGGAAAAATCACCGATGGTACCGCCAATCTCCACGACAGAGACGTCGGATTTCGCCATTTTTGCGCCACGCTGAAGACGCTCCACTATCGCGTCGCGCACATGCGGGACCGCCTCGACACACTTTCCACCGTATTCGAGATTGCGCTCTTTTTCGATAACCTCGCGATACACCATGCCGCTCGTCATGTAGTCTTCGGGTCCGAGGTCGCGGTTCAAAAATCGCTCGTAGTTGCCCATGTCCTGATCAGTCTCAAGACCCGAGTCGAGCACGAATACTTCGCCGTGCTCGGTCGGGTTCATCGTGCCTGCATCCACATTGAGGTACGGGTCGATTTTGACCAAATTGACCGAGAGTCCGCGCGCCGCGAGAATCTTGCCTATCGAGGCGGTGGTGATGCCCTTGCCGACGCCCGACATGACGCCGCCTACGACGAAAATATATTTGTGACCGTTCCGCGGACCCCGTTTTGCCGCCATATTACATCCGTAAGTACCTACGCACCGCTAAATAACTGGAGAGCGCACCCAAGGCGATACCGGAGAGCATCAGGACGAAGAACATATACGCGAAATTGCCCGTGTAGTAGGTGAAGACATTGAAGGTACCGAGGAAATTTTGTGACGCGGGCCCGAGCCATGCGGCGAGCGGGTAGAGCACCAAGAGTACGGCGGTCGCAGAGACGATGCCGTAGAGCACGCCTGCTATCATAAACGGCCCGCGCACGTACCAATGCGATGCGCCCACGAGATTCATCACCCCTATTTCGTCGCGGGAGGTGTAGATGGCGAGGCGGATAGTGTTGAACGTGATGAGCAACGAGGCCAATCCGAGGACGAGCGCCACGATGTAGCCGAGCCGCTTGCTGGTGTCGATGATGGTGGTGAGCCGGTCGATGGCCGTTTTGTTCTGGTAGAAATTCACTTTGTCGATGACTGCGCCGGAGCCCGTGGCGGCCGCCTGCATCGTATCGAGGTACTTGGCGATGGATTCGTACTGGCTGGTTTCTTTGGCACGCACCTCGAGTGACGCGCCCAAGGGATTGCCGCCGAGCTCGTCGAGTGCCTGTATGGTGAGCTGGTCGTTCTTGTGGCGCGCGCGGAAATCGCTCAAGGCCTGCTCGCGGCTCACGAACGTGATGGCGGCTACTTCGGGGAGCGCTTTGAGTGAGTTTTGCACGTCCAACATCTGCGCTTCGGTCGCGTCGGTCGTGAAGTAGACCGAGACGTCTACTTTGTCGGTGAGTGACTTGAGGGTCGTCGTAAGAGCCGCGCTTGAAACAAGCAGTGCGGCGAGTACAAACAGCGTGATGGTCATGATGACTATAGCTGCCAGCGATATGAAACCGTTGCGCACGAAGCCCGCCAATCCGTAGCGCGCGACTCTTTTCGTATTCAGCCAGAAAGACATGTTAGATTTTTTTAGTGAACGGAGTGAGCTTAGAAAATCTTACACCCGCCCATCCACCGTCTGACGGATACGTAATATATCTTTTGTCTGACATGGAGATTTTCATAATGACGTTTGATATCGTTGTTTCAAGGGGGTGGATAGGCGGGTCCAGTAAATTATACTCGCTTCGCTCGTTAATTTACAGGACATACTTTCCCTGCTTATCGTCGCGGATAATGCGTCCCTGATCCATGGTGACCACGCGGCGGCCGGCGGAATCGACGACCGACTTGTTGTGAGTGGTGAGAAGCACGGTCGTGCCGAGGTCGTTGATTTTTTTCAGAATCTCGACGACGTCGTGTGTGTTGATGGGGTCGAGATTGCCTGTGGGTTCATCGGCGATAAGCACGTCGGGCTGATTGACGATGGCGCGCGCAATGGCGACGCGCTGCTGTTCGCCGCCGGAGAGTTCGTGCGGAAAACTCCATATCTTGTCGGCAAGCCCGACGAGCTCAAGCACATGTGGCACATCGGCCTGAATGTCCTCATCGCTTTTCCCCGCTACCTCGAGAGCAAACGCGATGTTTTCGTACACGTTTTTGGTCGGTAGCAGGCGAAAATCCTGAAAAATCGTGCCGATATTGCGGCGCAGTTTCAGAAGCTCTTTTGATGTGAGCCGGTTTATCTGCTGGGAGCCGAAATACACCGACCCCTCCGTCGGCATGACCTCGGCGAACAGCATTTTGAGGAGTGTGGTCTTACCGGCGCCCGAGTGACCGACAATGGAGACGAATTCTCCGGGCTCGATATTGAGGACGATGTCGGCGACGGCAGGAGGCGTGCCGTCAAGGTATACCTTCGTCACTTTGTCGAAGTAAATCACGGGTTCAAGTATACCCGATTTGCCGGACCTTCCAAAATCACCGTCCGGCGGATAGCTCCTCCACGCCCTTGAGCACCTCGTCCTGCACGTGCCCGCTGAAAAGTACTTTGTGGTGGCCGTGCACCGGCACTTCGACATTTTTGGCGCCTACCAGAAAGCTTCCTTTCGCCGCCCACACATGATTATCGTATTCGGGAATGATGGATATTATCCGCTTGTTCACCGCCTCGTGCCTTTCGAGGTCGTGAACGATTTGACTGTCGGTGTGCAGTTCTCTGAACGAGTCGTGCGGTATAAGCTTGGCCATTGCAGAGCCTGAGAACGGCGTGGCAATAGCAACCATACCGAGCACGCGCCCGTCGGTATTCTGATGCGCGAGCACATACTTGCCGATGAGGCCGCCTTTGCTGTGAGCGACCAGCACGGCGCCCTGAAGCCCCTCCTGCTCGATGAGCCGGCGGACGTGCTCCGCTCCCCTTTCGACCTTCGGCGGAATATGCCCGCTCCATGGAACGATGTGGACGATATACGAGCGCAGTCTTTTCGCGGACGTCGGTATGCTGTAAATGTTGTACCCGAGCTCCGGCACGATGTAGACGGGATGGCCCTGCAGAGAAATCCTGTCCCCTATCTTTTTCATAAAACCCCATTTGCCGAGGATGCCCGGTATAAGTATGACCGGCACTTTGCCAGCGACCCGGTAGCCGAGATAGTGAGCTGGTGGCTCGCGATGAATGAGCATCGCTACCGTCCCCCGGAACATGTATCCGTAATCGACGAGCCAACTGCGGATTTTTTTGTGTAGTGCCATCAAGTAAGTGTATCAAAAGAAAACGACGCCGCAGTGATGCGGCGTCGCCATTTCCACCTCACGCATCAATTGACGCTGAGGCGGTAGACCTTGGTGCCTTTCGGCCACGGCTGGAAGTCTTTTCGCCATGGTGAAGCGACCCAAAGTGGTAGGCCGTCTTCGAACGAGCGCTGGTCGAGCTCGAGCGACAACGGCACGTCGTAGCCTTCGACATAGAAGATTGCTTTGCGGTCGACGGGCAAAAGGCCGCGGCTGCCATCGAGCTGGTCCGCGGCGAGAGCCGCCACATGGGCAAGATGCACGCCGGCCAGTTCGAAAGGCGATCTCGCGAAGCTCGCGAGGATTTCGCTGTCATAGGCGTCGCAATCCAACTCGTTGCGCAACAACGTGTAATCGCCGGGCTTGATGTCCGACAGCTGGAACGTTGACCAGAAACTGTTGCCGACAGCAACACCGTCGGTGCCTTTGTTGCGAGTGATTGTGAAATCGCCACTGCGGAAGAACCGCTTGAGGTCAACGTCGCCTGTCACCCTGACAGGTGCCCAACCCGAAGGGCTGAGAACGTGCGCTGATTTTGCTGGCCGCAGCAACAGGACGCTACCGATGGCGGCGAGCCCTGCCAACACAAAGTTCCTTCTCTTCATGGCCTCCTCCGA
The DNA here is from genome assembly GCA_001781335.1 of Candidatus Kaiserbacteria bacterium RIFCSPHIGHO2_02_FULL_55_25. Classification (GTDB taxonomy): domain Bacteria; phylum Patescibacteriota; class Minisyncoccia; order Phycocordibacterales; family UBA2100; genus UBA10103. Next base: position 20,545 of record MFLL01000022.1, read on the forward strand.
GGTGCGGAATGCACCTAATATATCGCTACTGATATATTGCATCAGATATGCGAATTGTCAATACTACCAGAAATTGCCTTAGCTTAGGGCTTTTTCGGCATCAATGAATGACTGGATGTCGCCTTCGAGGACGCGCTCTACGTCGCGGCGCTCGTGCTCGGTGCGGTGGTCTTTGACCAACTGGTACGGATGAAGAACGTAGGAGCGGATTTGGCTTCCCCATTCGATTTTGGTCGACGCCCCCGCCGAGAGCCCGCGATTCTCTTTGTCCGCCGCCTCTTCACGCATCCGGTAGAGTTTGCCGCGGATTAGCTCGAGCGCCTTATCGCGGTTCTGCGCTTGAGAGCGCTCCGATGTCACCTGCACGGCGATGCCGCTCGGAATATGCGTCATACGCACCGCGGTGTCGCGCTTGTTCACGTTTTGCCCACCCGGACCGCCCGAGCGCGCCACCGAAATGTCGAGCTCGCTGTCGGGTATATGGAGCTCACCTTGGTCGGGCAACTTCGGCAATACTTCGACGAGAGAAAACGACGTCTGCCGCTTTCCCGCCGAATTGAACGGCGACATGCGCACGAGACGATGTACTCCCGCTTCGCGTTTGAGTGTGCCGTACGGCCCGGTCCCGCCGGGCAGAGCCGCCGGGCTAGAAGCCTTCTGGCTGGCAGCCCTCTGGGCGGCGTCCAGTACCTCGAACGAGAGACTTCGATAGCCGCCCATTGGATTTTGATTGGACGAGAGCATCGAGATTTTCCAACCGCGAAGAGCGACGTACTTCCCGTACATCTCAAAAAGAATGCGGGAGAAATCTTCGGCGTCGTCGCCGCCCGCGCCGGATATTATGGAAACGAGGCAGTCGCTTTTGTCGTACCCGCCGCCGCCCGCGAGCTTGGTTTTGAGCTCCTGATACTCCTTGAGTGCCGCCTGCGCCTTGTCCTTGTCGGCCCAAAAATCCGCCGCTCCCATCGCGGTTTCTATCTCAGCAATCTTCTTCTCGATATCCGCTTTGTTCATGAGCCACCTCGCGGAATCGAACCGCGGACATCGTCTTTACGAAAGACGTGCTCTACCAACTGAGCTAAGGTGGCACTACTGCGCTCCGGCTACGCCGGAGCTTCGAAGTGCAAGTCGTAGTGGGAAGTCCTACTGCTTGCCCTGCGAAGCTCATGCACTG
>MFLL01000023.1 GCA_001781335.1 Candidatus Kaiserbacteria bacterium RIFCSPHIGHO2_02_FULL_55_25
AGCGAAATCCTCAAGAAGCGCGCGGGAAGATTCTATACCCGTTACCGGGTATTCTAACTTCTCGGCTCTCTCAAAAGACATACTATTCATACTACTACAATGTTTTGCCCAGTTGCCAGTCACACGAACTGCGGCTTGGGGTGTGAAGTGCCCGCATCAATGTTCACGCCGCTCGCGCCATTTTTGCGGAATCTGACGCGAGTTTTATTCGGACTGGGGGTTTGGTACGACGTTCTCAATAGATCGGGGCTCGCATGGGCTGCTCATCAGACGTACGGAGAAATAGTGTGTGCCATGACGACGGTTATCGCATAGTATGCCCAATGAACAGCGTACGAATATAAAATACCGCCTCGCGATTTGAGCAGAATGTAGGGGAACATAAAGCCAAACGTCATTGCAGCGATAACGAACCGCACGATGTATCCAAGAGGCAACTCTCCGAATGTGAGGAGAAGGTGTGCGCCTCCAAAAAAGACCGCACACCATATGGCCGTCGTCCGGATACTAAAACCGTCGTTCTTGAACGCGAGTACGAGCGCGATGATGAGGAGCTGTTGGAACAGTATTTCAACGGATTTCGGTAAAAAATACCACGACGTCGCAATCATGAGGTCGGGTGCCCTCCAGGTTTCCGTCCACTGTATCGTCGGCAGTTGCGGCAGAATATAGGATGCGAAGAGAAATATACCGACTACCGAAAAGAGAGGCACTGTCGACAGGTTCCGCCAGGATATATCTAGACTCAACCTTCGGTATGCGTTCTCAAATGTCACATAGCTGATAAAAACCCACACCAGATAATAGAGGGCAACGACAAAGGGCGAGATATTATAGTCAGCCTCAATGCCCACGTGTGGCAACAGAATGTAAAAGCCGATATCGGAAACTACCCAGAGCGAAAATACGCGCCAAAACGTCCAGGCGAGCTCCTTCCCCGATCTCGTGGCGTCACGTGACTCCATAGCGTTTATGATCGATCTCATGTCTCGGCTTCGAGGGATTCCCCGTCCAAGCGGATACGTTTGTACGGCCCCCAAGACTTTGTCCACGCGTCTGTTTTCCACCGCAAGAAGAAATGGAGCGACGTGCCTAGGGCGGCACATACAAGCAAAAAGATTCCGACCGCCGCCAAGCCTTTCCACGCGTACACCACGCCGGCAACGAGAACTATCACAATCCATTTGGCGATGCGAAAATTCCTCGGCTGCGCATTCAGAGCCACATGCTTTTCTCTGTTGTAGAAATCTTTGAGGGTCATACGCGGGTTCGGTATTTGGTACGACGTTCGAACCTTTCTAGTCCGTTAAAACCTCATTCATTACGGCAGGGCTTAACCCTGTCAGGGATTCCGAGATCATCTCAACAATGCCGTCGAAGTCCTCGGGCTTATAAAAATGCTTGTTATACACGCCTATGACTTTCATGCCCGCCCTATGCCCCGAGAGTGCCCCGTGCGGCGCGTCTTCCAATACCACACAATTCGCCGGCTCAACTCGTAAGAGTTCCGCCGCGAGTAAATAAACGTCCGGGGCAGGCTTACCGTTTGTTACTTCTTCTCCCGAAACAAACAAGTCGAAATATTTCTTGATGTCAAATCTACTGGCCATTTTTTCAATGACGACTTTCGGAGACGACGATACAATTGCCAAAGCGAATTCTTTGGAAGCCGCGAGTTCTTTCACCAACTCTCCACATCCCTCAAACAACTCAAGAGCAGGATTGTCATATTTTTCTACGAGCTTTTGCGTAAGTATTTTTTCGCCTTCTGTTTGGGACAGCGGTAAGCCGTACTCTCGTATCATTACCTCCACCACGCCGGAAACCCGCATTCCTTGGTATTTCTTTGCAATATCTAAATTATATTCTTTCCCTAAATTCGCCAACATTTCTCGCTCACCTTCTTTCCAGGTAAGTTTGGTATCGAGCATCAAGCCGTCCATGTCGAATAGCACGGCTTTATTCATGGCTGTAGTATATACCAAAGCCTATTAGCTGCGGGACTTGGATTCGAACCAAGGTGACGACTTTCAGAGAGTCGCATCCTACCACTAGATGATCCCGCAATAACCTTCGCAGGTAACCCTGCAAAAAGTGCGCGCCTTTCGGGCGCGCACTCATAATACTCGTTTTATCCTTTAATCTCAATCGGAACCTGCTCCTGCTTTCTCATCAGCCCCTGCGTTTGCCGTATCGGCCACCGATGAGGCGGCGGGGCCGCATGCTTTGATAGCGGTCTTGAATTGCGTCCACGCGGTCTTCTGTGCATTCTTCCAACCTCGCTGCGCGAGGCGAAGCGCCGCACCGAAATTCGCCCACGAAGATTTCACCGCCTTTTTGATAGCCTCTTTCTCCGTCTGCGTGTATGCCGAGGCGAGCGCGGATGCGCGAGCCGAATACGCGGATGTGAGCGCCTGCGCATTGGCGCCAGCCGCGGTGCCGAGCGCCGCTTCGCGGGCAGCTACTGCTGCAGCTATGCATGCGATGTCGAAGGAGCCGCGGGCTGTCGTCGAAGCCTGCATTTTTATTTCATTCCGTACTGCGTTGCGTTCGGGTGGTGGCATTCTATTGTCGCCTCCGCCGAAACCGCCAAAGGCCGCTGCGATACCCGCTGCCGCCGCTGCCAAGAAATTCTCCATAGTGTAAATAAGTCTAAGTAATAAATGGGTACTGCCTTATCTCCACCATTGTACGTGCCCGCATGTCAAGACGGCTCGGCGGCTGTGTATATCCGCCCGCGCCCCATTTTGGGGTCTTTGCAGCCCGACGGGGCGAAACGGAGAGAATTTTCAGCAGAAAATTCGCGACCCCAAAATGGGGCGCGGGCGGATGACAAACCTTTAACCCGTGATGCCGGCGAGCGAGTGCGGTTTGCCTTCGGCAATCGCCGCATGGGTGATGCGGATGAATTGCGCTTTCTTTTCGAATTCAGGAATGGTTTTCGCGCCGACGTAGCCCATGCCTACCTGGAGGCCCGATGCGAGCGTAGCGATTATCTCCCCTACGGAGCCTTTGTACGGCACAAGCGCTTCGACGCCTTCGGGTACCGCCTTGCGTCCGTGGGTGAAATAGCGTTCGGAGCCCGAGGCGCTTTTGATGACGGCCTCCGAGCCCATGCCGCGGTATTCCTTGAATTTACTTCCGTCTTTCTCGACGATTTTGCCTGGGGACTCGTCGGTGCCTGCAAAGAGATTGCCGAGCATGACCGCTGATGCCCCCGCAGCGAGCGCCTTGGCGATGTCGCCTGATGTGCGGATACCGCCGTCGGCGATGACGGGGATTTTGTATTTGCGGGCGACGGAGACGACATCAAGCACCGCCGAGAGCTGCGGCACGCCCACGCCTGAGATGAGGCGCGTCGTGCAGATTGAGCCTGGCCCGACGCCGACCTTGACGGCGTCGACGAATTTGCACACGGCCTTTGCCGCTTCCCCCGTTGCAATGTTGCCGAATATCATTTTGGAATTCTTGAGGCTCTTTTTTATTTTCCGCGCGCTTTCCACCACATTCAAATTGTGGCCGTGGGCGCAATCAATGACGATGGCGTCGCATCCCGCTTCGTCGAGTGCTTTTGCTCTGTCTGCAGCGAATGGTCCGCATGCCGCGGCGACGGGCACGCCCGCCTTCTTTACCTCGCGCACCATCTTTGCCTGCTCCTCTATGGAGCAGTTGCGGTGAAGGACTCCAAGCCCTCCGAGCTTGCCCAGTGCGATTGCCATCTGTGGTTCCGTCACGCGATCCATCGCGGCGGAGAGAAAAGGGACCGAGAGCGGTATCCCTGCAATAACTGTCTTGAGCGATGCTTCTGCGGGCTCCATCTTGGAGGCGCCCGGTCGTATCAAAACATCGTCGAAGGTGAAACCTTCTTTGAGAATTTTAGCTGCCATGGCCTATTATACTCTCTCGCGTCAAAAAGTCAACTGCTCACTTGCGGCTTCTTCCGGTTTGTGAGCTCTTCCTCGCCCCGTTTGATAATGACTTGCCAGAACGCGTCGTCTATTTTTCCCCCGCTCCAATTCAGATAGTTATTTTTTGTTTCAATGTATTTCGCCGCAAGCGCATTTTTGACGTCCTGATCTTGCTCGTCACGCCAGCGGGTCAAAAACTCCGCATGCAAGAGCGGCGTCATCATCCACTCGGCGCACACCGCTTGGTCTTCCTCGGCTTTTGAACTTGCATTGAGGCTTAAGAATCGCCTGTCATCGGTGGGCGTGTCGGGTTCGACATCCTCCGGTACTTCCACATACGGATTACGCGATGTTTCTGAGTTCAATCGTACCCATCTCCTATCCCTTGCGTTCTGGTCTTGCCATTCAAACGAGAAAATATGGTTCAGTTCATGGTGAATATTGCGTCGCAGCTGCCTTTCCGTTTCGTTCGCCTTGAGAGATATCCTCGTTGCTCCGTCTTTGGCGTGCCATTGTGCATTTCCGCCCGTAATTTTCGTTACTCCGGGCAGTACCGCATCCTCCGGGGCCTTGAGGTATAAATTGTCTATAACCCGTATTTCGAATACACGGTCTTTCCCGATTTTCTGCAACATTTCGGGCGGATACTTGGAAAGCTCGTCCGCAATAACTTCCATGACCGTTCTGTACTTTTCAAGAAGCATCGGGTCGCCCAGGACCCTGTCCTGACCCTGTTGCGGTCCCATTGAGAGCCGTATTCCGTAGCGTTGCTCCAAAATTCTTTTGAACTCATTCGCTTTCGTATGATAATCGAGCTCGCCAAGCGGTTTGCCTAGAAAGTTAGTGAACGGATTCAGCCCGGTTGCTTCGGCTGCTCCCGCTGCTGCCAGCGCCGCCCCGCCAAGTACGACGTTCCGACGCGTAAAAACCCCGCCTTCCGGCGATACATCCGGGTCCTGTATCTGTTGCCCGCGCACATCAATATCAGGCGCTCTACCCTCAAGGGGTTTCTTGTTGGTTTCTCCGCTCTGCAACTTAGCTGCGCTTAAGCGGTCCATAGGCATCTCGAATGGTATCACTTCCTGCGACCGTACAAATCACGCGTGTGAAATAGTTGCAATGAGCGCCTTGTGATCGGAAACACCGGAAATCATTTCTACACCGGAAACTACGTAGTTTGGCGTCGAGAAAATGCCGTCCACCATGCGATTGAGTTGCCCGCGCTTGTGTAAGTCACCGTCAATCGAGGTCGTGTAATGGGATGGGACGTTGTCCTTATAACGCGCGGCAAGCATTCCGAAAAGTTCGCCGCCGCGAGGCACGTTGAAATCACCCGCGAGAACAAGCTCCCCTGCATCGTCGAGGAGTGCAAGTAACGCTTTCGTATCCTTCCGCTGCTCGTCCGTCGGCTGCCCGTCCGGCGTCCAGGTGAAGTGTGTGGTGCAGATGCGAAATACGTTTCCATCCTTCTCGATGTCGCAGATTACAAGCGGTCGGTTGTTCGCATTGTACGTCAAAGGGTCGTTGTCGTCGGAATCCGGAACCTGCCCGGGCGCTCCGACGTAGTACCGGACGTCCCGGGCTTTTACCGGAAGCCGCGAAAAAATCGCAACACCCTGCATTTGTGGCGGGCTTTCTTTCGGCCGACCTGTCATCGGAACGTACACATACTCGGAGCCGGAAAGCGCTTCCGCAATAGCCGGTATTGAGCTTTCGTAAACTTCCTGTGCGCAAAAAACGTCCGGCATTTGTTCCGACAAAAACGGAGCGATGCGGTCGAGATGTCTGTCCTTTTCGATGTTGAGGCAGACGAGCTTCAGTGACGCACTCATGCGCTACTTTTTTTCTATCGCGGCCTTTATGAACGCATTGAAAAGCGGATGGGGTGAGAGCGGACGGGCTTTGAGTTCGGGATGGAATTGCGTACCGAGCATGAATGGATGCGCGCTTTTGGGCAACTCTGCGATTTCCATGAGGCGGCCGTTGGGCGACTTACCCGAAAATACGAGGCCTGCCTTTTGGAGGCGTTCGATGTATTCGGGATTTACTTCAAAGCGGTGGCGGTGGCGCTCCGAGATACTAGCCTTATCGTACGCTTCCGCCGCAATAGTGCCCGGGACGAGTTCGCACGGGTAGGCACCCAAGCGCATGGTGCCGCCGTAATTCTTCTTGGCGAGTTTTTCTATCTGCTCAGGGAGTATGGCGATAACCGGGTGAGGGCTCTTCGCGTCTATCTCGGTCGTATGGGCGCCCGAAAGCCCCGCCACGTTGCGGGCATATTCGACGGTCATGAGCTGCATGCCGTAGCAGAGCCCGAAATACGGGATTTTGTTCTCGCGGACGAACCGGATGGCGTTGATTTTGCCCTCGATGCCCGTTTCGCCGAATCCGCCGGGGACGATGACGCCGTCGTATTTCTTGAGCTCGGAAACGGATGCGGGGTTGCTCTCATAATTCTTTGCATTGAGCCAATCGATTTCGGGCTTCACGCCGTGGTGATACGCCGAGAATTTAATCGCTTCGATAACGGAAATGTAAGCATCCGAGAGCACGAAATCGCCCGTATCGAAATACTTGCCGACGATACCGATTGAGACTTTGCCGTTGCCGTTGTGCGCGTGGTCGGCAAACCGTTTCCACTCGGTAAAATCGGGCGTTTGCTTGGGGCGCTTGCCAAGCAGGCTCATCAGGGTCTCCGAAAGCTTGTCGCGTTCGAAATTGAGCGGCACGTCGTAGATGGAATCCACGTCGGGCGCCGAGATGATGTGGTCGGGTTGTACGTTGCACCAGATGGCGAGCTTCTCCTTGCGCCGCTTGTCGAGCGTGTGTGTGGACCGCGCGATGATGATATCGGGCTGTACGCCGTATGCATTGAGCTGGCGCACGGCATTCTGCGTCGGCTTCGTTTTCATTTCGCCGATGGTCGAAGGCACG
>MFLL01000024.1 GCA_001781335.1 Candidatus Kaiserbacteria bacterium RIFCSPHIGHO2_02_FULL_55_25
AAAAGCGATTGAAAGCATAAATTTGCCTTGCGGTGTCGTATCACACCAGAAAGTTGGAAATTTTAGCTCGGCAATCTTTCCCGTATCGAGCAAATATATTATTTTTCCACCATCAACACTATTTCTCGCCAATCTATCGGGATGCCATGCTAAAATTCCGTTTGCATCATTTTGCTCGATACGGAGAAGCATTTCATCAAATACTGGCCGACCCGGAACTTTAGCGGTCTGTTTCTCTACGAAAATATCAACGACATCAATATCTTCTTTCAAAGCAAGTTGTTTGAGTTCGGCCAGTTGATCCGAAATGCTTCTCACTTGCCGATCTTCTGTGTCGGTAGACTTGCGAGTGTATATAAAAAACTTTCTGGTGTGATTATTCATAGAATTGTATTGGCAAATGAGGAGCCACGCGGAGCGTGGAAAATCCTTTCAGATTCAGAATTTTTTGGGGGGAATGCAGAACAGACGGCGCTTCGCGCCGACCATATTTTTGGCGGAAATTTGAATTCCGAATTTTGGCGGTGTTTGTTGGACAAAGTTCGAAACTATTTCGGGCAAAATCCAAATGATTAAAACTACTAATGCGGACGAGGCAGGGCGAAACAATTTGTCTGGGGGAATGGATTCGCCCTGCCTCGGCTGATTTCCCGCCCGCAGGAGGGGTCTGGGGAGGAATGCGGGCGGGTTTCGGAACTGACCTTTTTTCAAAATCGCCGCCATTCAAATTTCGCTCTGCGAAATACGCCGCAAAAAAATTCAGAAAAGAAAAAGGTGTTGTGTTTGCCCCTCCCACCCGTGCGCACACAACATCAGTTAGACTCCCTTTTAATGATGTAGAGTAATTGCTCTCCATAGACCAATCATACATCATTTGATAAAATACTTGCAAGTGTGGATAAACTCCCCTATGAAAGATAAAACAACACAGTTTGGTAAAAAACTTCGAGAAATCCGCCTAAAGAAGAAACTGTCGCAAGGCGATGTTTCTAGAATTTTAGGAGTTCACCGCACATATATTAGCGGCTTAGAAAGAGGCGCGAGAAATCCATCACTTTTAACAGTTCAAAAAGTCGCCAAAGCTCTTGGCGTAAATGCTAAAATACTTATATGAGTAAATTTGACCGACCACCAATAAATCCTGCTGAATTACAGGCACAACCAGAAGCTCAACAAGAAAAACCTCGAAAAGATGTTGAAGCGGTAAACGAAGCGCAAAACTTTTTCCGTTCTCTTGGGCTCGCCGTTGAAAACGACGGTCTGATTACAAAAGAACCGACTGAAGAGCAGTTAGTAAAATTGCGTGAATGGCACGACCAAACACGCGATGGTGGAATTGATATGCCAACGGAAAAAGCATTTTACGAAAAAGTGTTGCTCGCTATTTCGTTATGGCGACAACAGGAAGGAGAAAAAATAAACTACCTTCTTGGAAAAGGTACAGGTGTTGAAGTTGCCTTGCGAGGAAATGTTGCGGGCAGGACAAAACGTCCTATTGAATTTTCTTATAGATCACATAGCGATTTTGAGTTGTATGGTGTTGATTATGAAGCGGCAGAAAACGGTGCAAATTTAGGTGGTAAACCTGTATATACGGAGTCGTTCGTAAAAATTTTTGGAAATCAAGAATATTTCCCCGTTACTAAAACAAAGGGACTAAAAAATATCCCGCCAACACTTTTACACGAAACAGCAGAGATTGTTGATTTTGGCGGCGTGTCCGCTCGTGTGCCACAACTAGAACTTCTATTTTTGGATAAGTATCTTTCAAGAGAAAGCACACCTCGACCAGAAGGACACGACGCTGAATTACTTGCTAGACAATATGTTCTAGACCGCGCAAAAACTCATCAGTACCTAGACCAACTTGCTATTGAACCGGCAGTCGCACAAATTCAGGCGCAGACACAGAAAGATTATCAGGGACAGTTGGATAGTATAAAAAGAAATATTGCGTTTACGCGGCGAGAATTTGAGGAAGAAGAAATTGATCCTTCGCCACAAGATTTAGTTAGAAAAATAAATGAGAGAATACAATCAATGCTTGATATTCACGGCGCGAAAAAATCAATTTCTTATTCCGGTATTCGCCTGAATTTGTGGCAAGCATTAACACCCGAACAAGTTGATTCTGAAGGAAATGTTGTTGATCAAGAATTTTTGCAAAGGTTGCAAGAAAAAGTGAAGCAAATGGAAACTAGTGCAATCGAAAGGTATCGAGGAAAACATCAAGAGTTAGATCAGCTATTTGATGGAATTGAAAAGGAGTTTGCTACCGAGGCAAAAACGGAATAAAATTCTTGAATGCGGTGTGCCAGCTTTGCTGGCCTGAATGGCGGCGATTTTGAAAAAAGGTCAGTTCCGAAACCCGCCCGCATTCCTCCCCAGACCCCTCCTGCGGGCGGGAAATCAGCCGAGGCAGGGCGAATCCATTCCCCCAGACAAATTGTTTCGCCCTGCCTCGTCCGCATTAGTAGTTTTAATCATTTGGATTTTGCCCGAAATAGTTTCGAACTTTGTCCAACAAACACCGCCAATGAGGAAAATCGACTTCGCGGAATCAATACGTGCTATCAGGCGCGACAAAAAGCTTGCGGCGGTTGTGAAAAAGCACGGACCGCTGGACCTCACGCGTTACCACTCAAAACAGCGCGGCATTTTTCATGCGCTTCTGCGCTCCATCGTCTATCAGCAAATATCAGGCAAAGCGGCCGCTTCCATTCTCGCCCGCGTTGAAATGCTGTACCCGAAAGGCAAACCGACGCCACAGCTTGTGCTGAAAACGCTGGCGGGGAAACTGCGCACCGCAGGATTATCCGCACAGAAAGTCTCCTATGTAAAAGACCTTGCGAAAAGATTTCTCGACGGCACGATAGACGAAAAACGTTTCCCTGCGATGACAAGCGCGGAGATAATTGAACATCTCGTACAAGTGAAGGGCATCGGCGTGTGGACGGCCCATATGCTCCTCATATTTACGCTCTATCGACCGGACATTCTGCCGGTCGGCGACCTTGGTATTCGCAAAGGATTCCAGCTCGTGTATAAACTCCGCACTTTGCCGGATGCTAAAAAGATGGAAATGCTGGCGCGGCCGTGGCGCTCTCACGCCACGGCCGCATCGTGGTACCTTTGGCGGGTCGCCGACGAGGCGAAGCCGCAAAAGAAAGCCTAGAGTGTCTTGAAGGTCGTACCTGCCACCTCGCCGTTTGCCCCCATGATGAGAATGTCTTTGTGGAGGTCATACTGCTTATCACCGTCGTCGACGTAGAGCAACACCTGATATGAGCCCGCCGCCGCGGTCGCCCGCAGAAGCGGGACGGACATATCGCTCCACGTACCGGCATCGAAGCGCGCCGCGCCGAGCACGCGACCACTCTCATCACGAATCGCGACCCAGCCCATTTCATTGAGCGTCACCGACGCGACAGAGACACTTGTTCCTGCCGCTTGGTCACGAACGGTAACAGCCTCGCCGGTACCCACCATCGACGGATTCAGAGCTTCCTCCGTCGAGGTCGACTCGCTTGGTGTCTTTGTGTCTGTCGCGGTGCCCCCGTTGCCCACGGGCCGCGCAAACATAAGCCATGCCGCTAATAGAACAACTACGACGACCGCTGCCCCGATAATCGCCTGCGTATTCCTGTTTTTTATATCCATACTGCGCACGCACGTATTAAGAAACCCGATATACCCGCAGTGTAGAACGCCCTGTACCCCTGTCAAACACTCTCGATTGCCGATACAACCGCTTCGATTTCGTTGCGCGACACAGCGCCTTCGCGCAAGATAACAGGCGCTGTACCGGAAACATCTACCACACTGGATGGTTTGCGCGCCGGTAACTCACCCGCATCTACAATCAGATCAATATTCCACGTTCCAACATTTTGCAAAACGTTTGAATGTTCCTCAAGCTGAGCCATGATGGCATCGACTGAACACTGCGGGACCTCCCCCGCCCTGTTCGCACTGGTCGCAGTAATGGGTCCGCCGAACGCATGAAGCATTTCGATACAAAACGCGTTGTCGGGAATACGGAAACCGAATGTCGGTATATCTTTTGAAATGCCTGTGTCCATGCCCGTCTTTTTCCTGACCACGAACGTGACCTGTCCGCGCGGAAGTTTTTCCGCAAACACCCGCGCCGCATCCGAAATCTCGCCGTACTTCCCCGCCATCGCAATATCGCTCACGATAGCGTGCACAGGCTTCCCCTCGTTGCGACCTTTGACGGCAAATATTTTTGCCACCGCCTCATCGGACAATGCGTCCACGCCGAGGCCGTAGAGCGTGTCGGTGGGGTACAGAACGACGCCGCCCGCGCGAAGCTGGGTTGCCGCGCGCTCCGCCGCCTCCCCGATATTGTGTTCCGTAAGCACGATGCGTTCCATAGCGGCTATGCTACCGAAAATGTCCGCTTTCTGCTATAGTTTTCCCGTTCGCGCGCTTAGCTCAGTGGTAGAGCATTGTCTTGACGTGACAAGGGTCGGGGGTTCGATTCCCTTAGCGCGCACCGGACGAAGTGAGGTGCAGCTAGTACAGTGCTTGAGCACTGTGCGTAAGGAATCGAACGGCGGAGCGATGCCGCGCGAGCTTGCGCGGCCGCGAGCCGGTGCCCAGCCCGAGCCGAGCGGCGGCGAGGTGAGAGGCGCGGGCGAATCCTTCACCGCGCACAAAACCTACTTCATCTGCGGCACGGGCCGCGGCTCTTTTTGGTCGTCATCGTCGTCTTCCTCAACGCCAATAGTTTCCTCGTCCGCAAGGAATCCACCCGCCTGAATGTTCCAAAGTTTGTGATAGAGACCGCCACGCCTGAGCAACTCCGCGTGCGTCCCGTCAGCAATGACTCTCCCTTTCTCAAGTACTACGATGCGGTCCATTTTCATAATGGTAGAAAGACGGTGCGCAATGACGACGACCGTCTTTTCCTGCATCAAAGTCTGCAGCGCGTCCTGAATAAGCGCCTCCGATTCCGAATCGAGACTCGAGGTCGCTTCGTCGAGCACGAGAACGGGAGCATTTTTCAGTATGGCGCGCGCGATAGCGACACGCTGACGCTCGCCGCCCGAGAGCTTCACGCCGCGCTCGCCGACATATGTCTCATACCGGAGCGGCAGCCCTTCTATAAATTCGTGACAGTGCGCTTTCTTTGCCGCCTCTATCACCTCTTCGTCGGTCGCTGTGCGGCGGCCATAGCGGATATTCTCCATGAGCGAACGGTGGAAGAGCACAGGCTCTTGCGGCACGTACGAGATGGCGTCGCGCAGGCTTTCCTGCGTCACGCGCGCGATGTTCTGCCCGTCTATTTCGATACTCCCGCCGGTGACATCAAACAACCGTAGCAAGAGCCGTGTCACGGTGGATTTGCCGGCCCCCGACGGGCCGACGAGTGCGACTTTTTGTCTTCCGGAAATGAGGAGGTCGAAATGCGAAAGAATCGGCGAGGTCGCGTCCTTGAAGAAAAAGTTCGTATCCTTGAACACGATCTCGCCACTCGTCACCGCGAGCGGCTTGGCACCCGCTGCATCTTTGATGCCATGCGACTGCTCCATGATGTAGACCATCTCGCTTGCATCGGAAAAAGCGTCGAAGAATCGGCGCATATCGCGGTTGATGCCGACGAGCCGGTCGAAGACCGTCATGAGATAGGCCTGAATGAGTACGAAGTCTCCGACGGTGAGCAACCCCTGTTGCCAAAATTTGATAGCACCGTAATACAGGCCGACTTCTATGCCGACAATGAAAAGCCCGATGCCTCCCCAGAACCACCCGTCAATGAGCCAATTGCGCAGGGTCGCCTTGCGCCACACTTCGACGACGCGGTGAAAACGTCCCCACTCATGTGCAACACCCGAAAAAAGAATGACGGCCGACTGATTGCCTATCGCATCGGCAAGTGCGCCTGTGATGCGCGTGTCGGCCTCCGAGCGCGCGTTGCGCGCGGGCTGTCTTAGCTTCGCGACCCACAATTGGAACCATACGAATGCGATGCACCAGAGCGCGAGCGCAACACCGAGGACGCTATTGCGCGCGAACAGTATGCTGACGGCACCGATGACGAAGATGACGGTTGGTATCAGTGTTATCATCACCGTATCGAAAAGCGTCTCGTACGCGCGTGCGAACTTCGTCACGCGATGTGTAAGCGAGCCTGCGAAATTGGAAATGAAGAAACCGTACGAATGGCCCATGAGGTATTCGAACGCGCTATCGAAGAGCTCGGCCATCACGCGCGACTGCATGGTCACGTTCCACATATCCTGCAAACGGCGGAATATGCGGTCGGAGAGCCACGCGATGCCGACGAGAACGAGAAGTCCCATAAGAATCTGAACAGTTGCCGCATCACGTGTGCCGGTCGCGAGGATGTTGAACAGCTGCTTCAAATAGAGCGGTGCTACAAGGCTCGCCGCCTGAACGGCGGCACCGGAAACGAATATAAGAGCAAGATATCCGCTGTATTTCCTCGTGTGCTCGTAATACACCCGGAGAACCGAGCGGGCGCTTGCCAGTTTCTTGGGCTCGCTTTCCATTGAGCCACTCTAGCGCAATACAATCCTTTCAGCTATTCTCGGCTGATGCGCATCCTCGGCATAGAAACCAGTTGCGACGAAACTGCCGTGTGCCTGATTGAGGCCGACGGAGCATTCGAAGCGGACCTGCCTCGCCGAAGCGAGAGCAAGGCGGGCTTCAGATACAAAGTGCTTGGGAACGGCTTGCTCTCACAGGCGGCACTGCACGCCCAATACGGCGGCGTGTTCCCCAATCTCGCCAAGCGCGAGCATGCCAAAAATCTCGTCCCGCTTCTGTACAAGGCACTCGAAGAGGCCGGCATACTTCTCCCAAACACGATGCCCGCCGCCGGCGCCGCGCTTGTTCCGTTGAAACAGATGCTCGAACGCGAACCCGAGCTTTTCGCACTGATAGTCCCCTTTTTGCTGAAATTTCAGAAACCGGATATTGACGCTATCGCTGTCACAGCCGGCCCCGGCCTCGAGCCCGCGCTTTGGGTCGGGATTAATTTCGCAAAAGCGCTCTCCGCCGTGTGGGACATTCCGCTCGTCGCCGTCAATCATATGGAAGGTCACATCGTACTCTCGCTCATGGATACGAGAGGCACAGATATTCATTCAAACATTTTGCAAAACATTAGAATGTCGGGGAGGCTCGCAAAATTCGAATTTCCCTTGCTCGCGCTCCTTATTTCCGGCGGACATACCGAGCTCGTTCTTTCAAAACAATTCGGTGTGTACAAACTCATCGGCGAAACGCGCGACGACGCGGCGGGCGAAGCATTCGACAAGGTCGCGCGGCTCATGGACCTCGGATATCCCGGCGGGCCGCTTATAAGCGCGCTCGCCGCCGAGGCGCGCGAAGAAAACATAAAAGGCGATTTCTCGTTCACCCGCCCCATGCTGCACGACGGTTCGTTTGATTTTTCTTTTTCCGGCCTCAAGACAGCCGTACGAAATGTCGTCACGAAACGCGAAATGACCGGTGAGCTGAAAAAACAGGTCGCGCGCGAGTTCGAAGAGTGTATCGCCGATGTGCTGGTCGCAAAGACTCTGCGCGCGGTCGAGGAGCATGACGTTCGCGCAGTCGTCATGGGCGGCGGCGTCTCGGCCAACACCTATATACGCGAGCGACTTGCCGAAGCGCTTGAGAAGGCTGATGCCTCCGCAGAGCACCTAGTCCCTCCGCCAGAGCTTGCGACCGACAACGCGCTCATGATTGCGCTCGCCGGATACTTTCACGCACTCAAAGAAGACTTTGTCGCGGCCGAAAACCTAAACGCTAGGGGTAATTTGAAACTTTCATAAAGTGAGAAGCCACTCGTTGAGACTGAGTGGCTTCCTGATTCCGCAGTTGATTCGGTCACCTTGCCTGGACCTTGGATTTCCAATGCTCGGCTTTGTTCATGAGTTGCATCCCGCCGAACGCGAGAATTGTGGTGATGACGGCGAATCCGAGCTTCCTCTCGGGACTTATCGGATACGCTATCGGCAACTCGTGTTCGGGAAAGAATACCCGAAACGCAACCATGCCGAAGATGACTGCGAACCACCATCTCATCCAGCCGCCTTCGAGAAACTGCAGCAACGAGGCGGCAAGACACGCGGCACCGACCGTCTTCAGATAGATTCCGAAAGAAAACGGAAGCGCCGATGACGAGATGACCTCGAACGAAAGCAGTAGATTCACTGTCGCAAGCGTCAGCATCACTGCGGAGAGAGACGCCAGAACCAAGCTCGCGACTCGTGCCAGATTGCTGTACATGATGGCCCTCCTAGGCAGAGGACTTTATACCATACCCGACTGGAGGAGTCAAATGATATTTTGTTGAGCCCTCGTGCTAAAGTAGCCCAATGGAGCCCTCAAAAGCCCCCGAGCTTTTTCTTAAGCCATACAATTCGGCAGAGCAAGAGCCCCACATGCTCGACATGTGGGAAAAGAGCGGCTACGCCAATCCCGATGTCTGTATCGAGAAAGGCATTACCAAGGCCGACGCCGAACCCTATTCCATAGTATTACCCCCGCCGAATGTGACGGGGACTCTCCACATGGGCCACGCGGCCATGCTTGCCATCGAAGACATTCTCATCCGTTACCACCGCATGCGCGGCTTCAAGACGCTCTGGCTCCCCGGCACCGACAGCGCGGCAATCGCCACGCAGGCGAAGGTGGAGACCGACATATACAAGAAGGAAAAGAATACGCGGCACGACCTCGGCCGCGAGGAATTGCTCAAGCGCATCGACGCCTTCACCGACGAGAGCAAGGCAACCATTATTAATCAGGTCAAAAAAATGGGCAGTAGTCTCGATTGGGGCCGCTATGCCTACACGATGGACGAGCCGCGCTACGCGGCGGTGATGGAAGCGTTTGTGCGTATGTATGATGCGGGACTCATCTATCGCGGCAACCGCATCGTCAACTGGGACCCCAAACTGCAGACAACCGTCTCCGACGATGAAATCGAATACATAGAGCAGACCGACCCCTTCTACCATTTCAAATACGGCCCGTTCGATATCGGCACCGTGCGACCCGAGACAAAATTCGGCGACAAATACGTCGTCATGCATCCCGCCGACGAACGATACGAACAATTCGAGCATGGTCAGAAAATCGAGCTTGAATGGATTAACGGCCCCATTACCGCGACTATCATCAAAGACGAAGCCGCTGACATGGAATTCGGTTCGGGCGTGATGACGATAACGCCGGCACACTCAACCATCGATTTTGAAATTGCACAGCGGCACGGACTCGACATCGAGCCGGTCATCGATGAGCGGGGCATTCTACTCCCTATTGCCGGTCCGTTTGCGGGCCAGCACATCAAAAAGGCGCGGCCGCTCATCGTCGAACATTTGAAACAAAAGGGACTGATTACGAAAGTGGATGAAAAGTATCTGCACAATGTCGCGACCAACAGCCGCGGCGGCGGCATCATCGAGCCGCAAATAAAACTGCAATGGTTCATCGCGGTCAACAAGAAGGCAAAATTCCCGAACGGCAAAGAAATGACGCTCAAGGAGTGGATGCGCTATGCAGTGGAGAGCGGCGAGACAAAAATCGCGCCCGAGCGCTTCGAGAAAATCTACTACCACTGGATAGACAACCTCCGCGACTGGTGCATTTCGCGCCAAATCTGGTTTGGCCACCGCATCCCGGTTTGGTACCGGAGGGACGAACAGGGAAACGTTGTCGAGACGATTGCGAGCGTCTCCGGCCCCTCCTCCGCCAAGGCTTCGGAGGGCACGTGGGAGCAGGACCCCGACACCCTCGACACGTGGTTCTCCTCGGGCCTATGGACCTTTTCGACCCTCGGTTGGCCCTACTCCGCGCAAAGCGCTACGAAGGGCAAGCCCGGACCGGAAAATGATTTGGCTAATTATCATCCAACGGCAGTGCTGGAAACGGGCTACGACATCCTTTTCTTCTGGGTGGCGCGCATGATTCTGATGTCGGGTTTTCTCCTCGGCGAGGTCCCCTTCAAGCAGGTCTACCTCCACGGACTCGTTCGCGACGGGCAGGGCCGCAAGATGTCCAAGAGCCTCGGCAATATTATCGACCCACTCACGATGATAGAAAAGTACGGAGCAGACGCGACGCGTCTCTCGCTCGTCGTCGGTGCGCAACCAGGCAACGACCTCAAGCTCTCGGAAGACCGCGTGCGCGGTTACAAACATTTCGCCAACAAGCTGTGGAACATCGCCCGTTTCGTGCTCGAAAACTACGAGGTTGGGGAAGTTAAACTTGCACAACGAGACAACGAATTGGTTGAAGAAGCAATGTGGGTGGCGAAAGATGTGTCAGGCAACATCGACAACTTCCGTCTCGACCTCGCGGCGGACGCTGTGTACCACTTTGTGTGGGACCGCTTCGCAGCGGAGATTATCGAAGAGTCGAAGTCGGTACTCAAAGGTGACGATGCAGCGGCAAGAGCTTCCGCGCAGCGCATGCTCTACGAAATACTGATTATTTCGCTAAAATTACTGCATCCCTTTATGCCGTTCGTCACCGAATCCATTTGGCAGCAATTGCCGCAGAAAGACAGCGACCTCCTTATGGTCGCCAAATGGCCAGTATGAACGTCGAAGGCTCTGGGTCAGGACATTCTTCACTACGCCACAGTGAAAATTCCCTCACGAATACTCAAGATAAATTCGGTCTAAAAATTACATATATTGAAGACAACTCAGTGCTCGTTCGAGACGCTGTGGGTGTAGAGGTCGCATTCGAGTGGCCTCTGATTATCTCAATGGGTGAGTACGAAGCATTTCTGACGCAAATGATGGATTCTAACCGGCCGTTGCCTTCATTGGACGGCCTAAAGCCGACCGTCATTATGCCCTTAGACACGCCCGAACAGACTGTCCACGAATCGAACCTGCTTCCTTTTTTTGAGCGACACGCTCTAATCCATAAGGTAAGTGCGGAAGAGATGGAACGAATGTACAACCTAGCTAGACAGCTCTTATATGACAGATTCAAATCACGTTTGCGTGATAAGAAGCCCATTGATACTTAACAACTTGTTTGGTACTTGGCACTTGATACCTGATACTTATCAGTATGTCTGATTTAGAGCCCATCATTGCTGCTTTTGCCGGAGGAGTACTCCCCGCGCTCGCGTGGCTGTGGTTCTGGCGGCGCGAGGACGCGCCGCATCCCGAGCCGCGCAAGCTTATCGCGCTCGCCTTCCTCGCGGGCATGGTCACGGTCGCCGTCGCTATTGCGCTCGAAAAGCTTGTGGCACCCTTTATACCGAATCAGACGCTTCTCTTTACCGCGTGGTCCGCAATAGAGGAGGTATTGAAATACGGCGCGGCGGCGGCAACGGTCCTCTGGCGCCGCGATGACGACGAGCCGGTGGATGCGGTCATTTACATGGTCACGGTCGCGCTCGGCTTCGCCGCGGCCGAAAACACCCTATTCCTCCTCTCACCGCTGGCCGGCGGCACGCTCCTGCAGACAGTCGTCACCGGCAACTTGCGCTTCGTGGGCGCGACACTGCTCCACGTCCTCTCGTCGGCGGTCATCGGCCTTGCGTTGGGCTTGTCGTTCTACATGAAAAAGCGGGCAAGGCGGCGCTACATCGCCGGCGGAGTTATCCTCGCCGTGGTTTTGCATGCCACCTTCAATTTCTTTATACTGAATGCGGCGGAAGACAGCCTCCTGCGCACCTTTGCATTCGTGTGGCTCGGGGTCATCGCGCTTCTCGCAGCCCTTGAATTCGTCAAACGGGTCCGCCCGCGTCTCCGCTAGTGCTATAATGAATCCAACAATTTCATGAAAAAGCCCTCTTTTCTTTCCAGACTGACAGGCAACACCGAAGAATACGACGAATTTTTTGACGACACGACCGCCGCCAAGGCGACGTTCGCCGGCACGGGAGACGAGCGGCACGCGCATATCACGCCCAAGGACGACAACTGGACACCTGAAGAGCCGGGAGGCGAGCTTGCCGTGGACATCTATCAGACTCCCGAGCATATCGTCGTGAAGGCACTCATTGCGGGGGTTCACCCCGGTTCCATCGATATCGCCCTCACCCGCGAGATGCTCACCATCTCGGGCCAGCGCCAAGACGAGCGCGAAGTCGAGGAAGACGATTATTTCCAGCGCGAACTCTATTGGGGCTCATTCTCGCGCACCGTACTCTTGCCCGAAGAGGTGGATGTGGATTTGGCCGAAGCCAGTGAAAAGCACGGCATTCTCATGATTCGCCTCCCGAAGATAAACAAAAAGAAACAGACGAAGCTCAAGGTCCGCAGCCGCTAGTCTTCCAGTAACCCGAGGCGGTAGATGTCGAAACTATTCTCGCCTTCAAACATGTCTGAAGGGTTTGGGAGAAATACGCGGCGAGTCGCGATTTCCGCCGTCACGTCATTGACTAGCCGATGGAAGACCGCGAACGCTTCCTGTTGCTCGGCAAAGTCGATGACATAGCGGCGCATCTGCGGCGAGCCGTCGGCATTTTTGCGCTTCTTGCACTCGTGAAGAATAAAACGGCGCACGGGTTTCCCGAATGCCTGTCCTATAGTGTAGTAATTGAAAAGCGCCTGCATGACAAAGAGTGTTTTCTGCGCGCCTGCGGGAGAAAACGAATCCACGAATTTGTGGTCGACAATATCCACTTCTCCGCTGTGGCCGCGCGACTCCACGACAAGGTCGGAGACCGCTTTGAGCGGCAGCGGCAGGCCCGGCACCTCGGCCGTCGCTTTCACCTCTACGCCGAGCACTTTGTATTTTGGCGCCTTTTCCAGATAGAAAGCAACGGCCTGCAAATATTCCCGCTCCATGTGTTCGCGCTTCTTCTTTTGCTCGCGCCTTGACTTGAATCTGCCGAAATTAATCTCAAAGTCGGCTACGTTGCGCAGGTACTCAAGCCCTAGCTCAATAGCACCCTCCTTGCCTATCCCACTATAGAAATGCTGAAGCGCGAGGTGCCCAGCGCGGCCGACGACCGAGGCGGGATTCGAGGGCGTATCGAACACCTGCTCGACATAGCGCTTGTACCACGCAAGCGGATTGCGCAAGTACGACATGAGCGATGAGTGGCTCCAGTGCTTGATGGGTATTTCGATTTCGCGCTGTTTTTTGCTTGTGCGTCGCTTCCCGCCTTTCTGCATGCCCCGAGTATACCGTTTTTGAGCATCTCGCGCAGAGCGGGATTCCCGACTGCCTTATCCACACTTCGTAGCTCAGAACATATGTTATTTTCAATGTCGGTCCAGCGGACCACTCCTCCACTCTCAAATCTTCAAAGGATTCAACTGATGATCGCATTAGTGCGCCACTCACCGCTTGCAGCAGCCTTTCTCCTGTATATCGCATTGGAAATTATTACGGATATATACGTAATTCCAAAAGCAGAGCTCGCGATACGCACGAACATTGGAATTTCTTTCCTCATCGGGTTGGCAATTCTTATTTGGCTGGTCACGAACGGCAAGCGGACTGAACCTGTTGAAGCGCGTGAGGACTAAGTCCGCACCTGTTCTTTGTGCACATAGCAAGCGGCCCCATATCCTCGGGGCCGTTTTGCCGCTGTGGATAGCCGGTTCACCTTTTGCGTTTCCGGGCGTGGTACATTGGGAACAGGCCCACTGATGAGCAACGGAGACAGAAAAATGACAAGCGCCAATGTCGTCGATCTCCTGAAAGCCGACACAAAGCGGACGCTCGAAAGCTCCAAGGTACTTGCCAACCAAGTGAGGACCCTCGCGTTTACCGTGGCATATGAACGCGTGTTCGATTATCACCCCGAAGCAAGGAAGCCGGACGACCTTCTCGAGGTCGCGCGTGGGCAAGCTGTCGCGGCACTTCTGGCCGCCGCAAAGGACCTGCAGGACGACCCGCCATCCGTAATCTCATCGTATGAATTGATTTAACGCGCAGACGCGCACAACAACCGGCCGCCATGGAGAAGCGGCCGTTTGATTTTGTCTGCGGCGAGGTATAGCATTGCACCCGGTATCCACAGGCAGGGAGTTCGGGCCATGTACCCAAGAACATTGAGACTGCAGTTTGCGTCAATGGAGGCGGTTATGCTCGCACTCGCCTTCATCGCACTCGTCATGGTCGCCAGCTGGGTCAACGACGCGCTCTACAACTACGGCATCCTGCGTGAACAATACGTAGCCGACGCCGTCCGCTATTATGTCGAGCTGCTCGCAATGGTGCCGGTGTTGCTCGAAAGCTGGCTCACACACTACCTCGGCATCGAGCGGTGGCTCGCCCAGCCACTGACGACATTTGCGTGCGTTGCCTGCACTGCCGTAGTTACCGTCGGTCCGCTCTACTTCATCGCGCTCTGGGAGAACGCTCATGATTGATGCACACGACGTACAACCGCGCATCGAGGTATTGCGCCATGCTTTCGAGGGAATGCGCGGCAACATGCCGCTCGCACGGAAGCAGACGTACGACAACGCGGTGCGGCGTCTCGAGGAGATTCAGGGCCTCGCGGACGCGGGACACTACGTGCAGGCGCTGTACGACCTACGATGGGTCCAAGGCGTCTCCGTGGGCCTCGGCATCCGCGAGCCAAACGAGAGCGACTAGTCGGCTCAATAGCGGCCGGGGTCTTCGGGAGCCCGGCCGTTTGATTTTGCCTGCCTGCGCAGGCAGGTGTGTTTGGACCCCAAGTAGTTGAGCGGAGCTCACTACTGGGCTAGGCAAACCAAAGCGACACGTATAGGATGGTCTCGGAATCAGCCCGAAACTGGAATGGGAAAGGTGCTCTATGAAGCTCTCCCGTCATGGCGAATTGCAAAGCGCGCGCCGGAGAGGTTATCTCCGCGCCCTGGATGATGCATATCCCCACGTCGAGCAGAGTACGCTTGCCCTTCAGAGGATACTCCGTGAGATAACCGACCCTGTTCTGTTCAGAGGGCACATCGTCGCATACGCAAAGCACCGGCTCGCTACAGATATACGCCGCACGCTCGAACGAAGACATGTGCTGAAAGCGGAGAGCGCGATGGACAGGCTGTACGGGCTTCTGCTCGCATGCCGGGCCTGTCCCAAGCAACAACTCGACACTCTCGATAATCAGCAATTGCTTCGCGCACGTCAGAAAATAATAGATACGGCCAGCCCGAGTTAGCGGACCGGCTGTTTGCTTTTGCCGCCCGACCAAGAGGCTTTGGACAAAATGGGTTTTGGAGGCTAGCATGTCTGCAGCCGCTGAAACGGGGGAAATGATGTCGAATCTCCAACGTGAAATCACGTTTATTGCGTTGATATTCTGCGCACTGAGCGTCGGTCTGCTCAGCAATATAACGAGCGCGGAGGGCGAGGTGATTATCACGCTCATCCTCCGGACACTTTTTGTCGCCATCACGCTCCTTGCGTGCCGCATCGAAAACGTCCGGGAGAAATCTGATATTCGTTCCACAATAAGCCTCATTGTAGGCAGTCGTTTCGGCGAAGCGGCCGAGTGAGAGCGGCAGAGAAATTATGCGCGGCCGGGCTTCCACAGGAGCCCGGCCGTTTGATTTTTCAGGATGATTACTTGCTAACTCAATTGAATTAGCAAATATGAACTATTCGCCTATTCGTGCGAATTAGAGAATAGAGAAAGGGACTTTGGACAACTACGGAGCGAGAGTATAGGATTGTTGCGGCCAAGACGTGGGAGTCCCCACGAAGGCATGGCACGGAGCTACGCCGATGAAAATGGACACAAGTGGCATGATGAACGTCGGGTTCAAGCCTGAAGCACTCAAGGCGTTGAAGCTGGCGACAAAAATCCTGCAGAAGGAAGCCCCTACCGACCCTGAAGCGAAGAAGAAGTTCCAAGAACTTCTCGACACGGGTCGCAAAATTAAGCTCCATATCGAGTCGCACGACTATTTCTCTGCCGCCATGACCGGCGTGTTTATCAGAGGCCTCGCGTATGGACTCGGTGTCATAACCGCCAGTGAACTCGAAGCGATACAGACTGGGAAGAAGTAGGCCGGTATGAACGCAACATCGTAACAATAGGCCGGGCCTCGTTGCCCGGCCGTTTGATTTTGCGGCTAGGCAAACCCGCAACGGGGGTATAGGATGTTCGCCAGTTTCGGACCGTATTGCAATTGCAGGAGGATGCCGCACATGGAACAACAGGGCGGTGGGACGGGCTATCGCTGGCCTGTTTGGGTCACGACTCGAGTGCTTGCTAGTGCGAAAAAGTCGGCTATCGGATTTAGCATTATGGCGTTCCTTGGCTTTTGTGGAGCGCTGTTGGCATGTTGGCTACTAGCGCTACTCGGATTCCCTATCGGCTTGTCGAACTACCTCAGCGGTATCGGAGTCTTCGCGATAATGCTCGCATGGGCATGGCTACGCTACATTTTCTTGAAGCGGCGCGTGGCCACAGGTGCCTTCGGCGACCGTACTCGCGAAGTAAAGATGGTTGAGTCAATCATCACCGAGGCCCAGAGCGAAGCGGGCATCACGAAACCCGACCAGCCATGGACAAACGAGGAGCAGAGGGCGGGCCTCTTGATGGCAATATGCAATCGCGACCCTGTCATCCCGCGCCCCCGCTCGTCGCTCCCGTCAATGGTACAAATGGCGTTCGTTGCGTTCGTGCTATGCGCCGTATTGCCCTCAAGCTACTTCTGGATTCCGGTTCTATCGGAATCGTTGGGCCCAAGCGAACAATTGCTGTGGTACGGGATAATGGGCGGATTCGTCGTCACCTCGGCGTGGGGCGGCCTGTTAGCGATATGCTCTGTTCGTGAAGGCAATTCCTAGTTAAACAGAAAGTCACACACGCGGCCGGAGCCCAGCTCCGGCCGTTTGATTTTGCGGCTTTGGACAAATCCCTGACCCGCATATAGGATACCGACAGCCTAGGAAGGAACCTGTACAATGCGCATTCACTCAAAGACCCGCCTGCTTGCGGGCGCGCTTCGCGTCATGGACACAATGTCCTGCGACCGGATTCCCTACGAGACCGACGTGAACGGTAGGACCATCGTTGTGCTACCGGACGTGTTTTCGCCGGCATATTTCACCGATACGGCTTTCTTCGCCTTGAGGCTCCCCCGCATCGTTGAGCAGAGAAGTTTTCTGGAAATCGGTGTCGGGACAGGCGCGATTGCGCTTGAGGTTCGGCTGAACATGGCGAAGCGGGTGACCGGAACCGACGTGAATCCGACGGCCGTCTTGAATACCAAGATGAACTTCCGTCGATACCATCGGTGCATATCTGTCCGTGAAGGTGATGTCTTCTCACCGCTACGGCGGGACGAGAAATTCGACGTCATCTTTTGGAATCACCCGTATCACAATGTCCCGCACAAGCCACAAAGTTTGTTGCAACGCTCCGGTCTGGACCGGAAGTATGCGGGTCTTGAGAAGTACTTCCGCGGCGCAAAGGCGCACCTCGCACCCGGCGGTGAACTACTGCTCGGGACGAGTAATATTGCGAGACTGCGGGACATCTACGGTCTCGGCGAGAAGTACGGCTACAGCCGCAAGCTCTTGGTCAGGGAACGCGCCCTGTTCGCGCATCGTAGCAAGCAGGAAATCGACCTGCGCATCTACAGCTTTAAGCCGCTGTAAGCGGCAATTGCAAAATGACACTCGGCCGGGCTCTCCTTTGGAGCCCGGCGATTGATTTTTTGGGCTTTGGACAAGTTCGCGGCGGGGGTATAGCATGCGAAACAGGAAGGAAGGTGGCCATCATGGATAGCACGCCGATGTCTCCACATGATGAATCGAGAGCCGGAACCGTTAGCCGATATTCTCCGTTGCGCGTGACTCCTTGCCTTGCCCTTGTGGCGCCGTCATGACGTCCGCGCTCGGAGTCTTTATCTGCAATACATGTGGGGAATGCAAGCCCGACAACGCACCGTATGTCGAACGCATCGCTTCGGCGGCATCACCTACGCTGGAATACAAGCTCTCGCCGTCGCGAGCAGAACGCCTGTATGTCACGGTAGGTTTCCTACTCAAGCTCGTCGGATGTGCGTTTGCCGGCTGTGTAGTCTTCTTGGCTGTCTATGGCGTTATCGCCCTATTCGGCCGGACATCGGCAAGCACCGACATGTTCAGCGCAGCCATCGTCCTCTGCGGAATCCTAGTTCTCGGATTCCTCGTCCTGCTCTATCTCCATCGCACGCTCTACAGCAAAATTTGACGATGCACGGCCGGGCACCTGCGGGAGTCCGGCCGTTCGCTTTACGTAAGCGAAGCTTACTAAAGGCGAACGGCGGCCGGAGCGATGTCGCTGCAGCTGTAGCGACCGCGAGGCGGGGCCTGCGTGCGAGACGAGCGACGGCGAGTCTCGACATGTGGGCCGTTTGATTTTGGGATGCTTGGAACCATTCGTACGAATTAGACCAGAGCGATTCCCCTTTGGACAAAATCCAAACGGGCGTATACGATTACATTGGCAACGTCTTTGATTTGGAGGACGGAAATGAAACCGAGTACTCTAAGGGTTTTGTCACGAATAATCGCAGTGCTCATCGCCGGAGTCGCGGTCGCGATATGCGGTTTGCTTATGTACGAAGTCATCGACATCTTCGGCACCCTGGAACAACAGTGGGTTGGCAATCGAGTCAGCGTCGCTGTCGCGTCTGCGATGAATGCAGGTGCCGCGTATATCGGCACCGCCGTGAAAACCGTCGTACTCATCCTGCTCGCTATCGGCACTGACTTCTTCATGGCTCGCGGCATGAACGAACAAGACGCGGATATGCTGACGAGAGGCATTGGAATTATATGCGCCTTGGCGCTCAATCTCTGGCTCCTTTACTACCTCGTCTTCAAGCGACGCTGGGTAACACTCAGCCTGCGCTGAACTCCATACAGGACCACACGGCCGGGCAAGAATCGCCCGGCCGTTTGATTTTGGGGCTTTGGACAAAGAGCGAAAATTACCATAGGATTGAATTAGGACAACAAAATGCAGCGGCGGCATTGTAGCTGCCTGGGAGGATGAGCATGAATATATTCTTGAAGCTCGGAATTGCGCTTTTCGCTTCCGTCTTTGCGAGTGCCCTTTACGTGGCGGTTGCCGCGCCGCAGGTCTTTTGGTGGGTCGAGCGTACCGAGGATTTGATTCGCAAGTCGGCTAGCGCGTACGGCATGGCTGCGGAAGCTGCACAAAACGCGGCTGCTATCGGGTCGCCGGCCATCTTGTTCTTGTTTATCTACGTGATTTTTCTCTGCGCTGTCCACTTGAGTGCGAGAACCTCGACGGCATAGGTACCGCCGAATATCACGCTCATGAACACGGCCTGGCACCTGCGGGAGCCCGGCCGTTTGATTTTGAATACTGGACTATTCGCCTATTCGCGCGAATTAGAGAATAGAGAAAGGGGCTTTGGACAACTTCGCGGCGGGGGTATAGCATTCCGCCATGGGAATTGAATTCCAAGACAAAAAAGCGGTGGAGATATACGCCGAGGGCGTAACTGCGGAGGAATTGACCTTGCGGCCGATGATTTTAAAAATGGCCGGTAACGTTCGGGGACAGAACGTGCTCGATATCGGATGCGGTGACGGCAGGTACAGCGAGCTTTTTGCCCGTTCCGGTGCAAACGTCATCGCAACAGACTTGGCCGCGCCCCAAATCGAAATGGCGCAAGAGAAACATGCGCATCAGAATATCCGGTACAGCGTAGGTGACGTTTCTGCGGCCGATGCGGCGCCCGGCTCGATGGACCTCGTGCTCGCAAATATGGTCGTGCCGAGTATCGGGAGCGTGGAGAGCCTTGATAAGCTTTTCGCGCAGGCGCGGAAAATGCTACGGCCTGACGGTAGGTTTATCGTCTCCGTGCTTCACCCCCTCATACTCTCTCCCAACCAAGATGACTACGACCGGCCCGTTAATTTCGACCCTGCAAATTATTTCAACGAGGGCAGCCCGTACCGTTCGGAAGCAAAGACCAACGCGGGCAATACGATGGTGTTCAACGAATCGCATTTTAGTCTGACAAAACTTTCCGAGCTGATGCGAAAGAACGGGTTTTTGGTCAAATCCATGGTCGAGAGCAAGCAGGTGCCTGAGAAAGGGATGCTCCTCCCCAAATACCTCGCGTTTGAATGCGTGCTGGGGTAACAGTTCCAAAACTGACTCGTTTGGACAAATCTTAATGAAGGAGTAGCATCTCATTACCGTTATGGGCATTAAAAAAGCAGAAAAATGGGAGCCTTGGGAATTCGAAAACGGAAAAATTAAGAAATCCTTACCGAAAGAGATTGTTCCGACTGACGCAATGAGTGAAGAGGAAGAATCTTTTCGGGGTTTTTTGCTTACTTTGGCTATGATTTTCAATGATTTCAAAGGGCTCGTCCTCATGAACGACACTATGCAACATGTCTACAAGCAAACGGGTGACGAAGTTAGTGGCCACAACGGTGAACTAGCCGGAATCAGATTACAAATGATTAAAATCCTTTATGCAACCATTCATGAGGCACTCGTCTTTTTGGGCGAGTCAGAGCAAATTTGTGCTTCGAAGCTCTTTCAGCAACTTGTACAAAAGACCAGTGATGGTACTCAACTAGTCTGGGAAATGTTACGTAAAATCGCTAACGGACAGTCAACGGACGACGAAAGATTCAAGGAGTTCGAAGAGCTTCGAGAATTCTTAGTAAAGGCAAGAAACAATGTTGGTTTCCACTACCAGACCAGGAAGCAACTCATAGCGGGATTCCGTAGATTTTTTGAGAAAGGCATTACTGGGATGCCCGAAACTTCTCGGCAGTGGGCATACAGATCGACGAAAAGCGAGTTTAACCAGTCTCGCTATTATTACGCCGATGCGGCGTTGCAGGGCTACTATGTGAATTTATTCGGTGATGAAAAGTCGAACAAAGAAAGAAACGACGAAACCTTTAGACTATTGAATCTCATAGTCTATGCTATTCACGACCTGTTGAGGCAATATTACGACGCCTTACCCGCACATTAATTAATAGCTACGGAGTTGCTTCGCGCGCTCGTGAAAGCGTTTGACGGACTTCCCTATTTTAGGCATAGTTTCGCCAGCATGCCTGAAAGGGCTAGGCTCTTGAGACCGCCTCACAAGGGGGCATGTCTCGAACTCAACTTGCATTCCAGACGGGAGGACGAGATGCATATTCTCGAAAAACTGCGGGAAACCGCCGCTGCGGCATTGGCCGAACTTCAGACCAGACCATGGCTTCCTGATTTTCCGATGGCG
>MFLL01000025.1 GCA_001781335.1 Candidatus Kaiserbacteria bacterium RIFCSPHIGHO2_02_FULL_55_25
CTTGTTTCGATGTCCGTCTTCGGGTCGTTGAGTGGCTTGCCGTTCACCCAGACCTTGAGCAACTTCTTGCCATCCCAGTACTTCATCTCATCTCGCAGCGCCTTTAAGGCATAGCGGAGGATGTTATTGCATTCGTCCAACTCGACGGAACAATAGATGGTCGGCCTGTCGTATTCTCGAACTTCTAGTGCGACACGCATTATTTTCCCTCCGTGCTGAAACTACTTATACCACTCTTGATATGCTTGTCAAACAGTATATAATGGCGGTCTGCGTTAGGCAGTCGCGGTTGGTCGCAAGGCCGACTGAGGAAAGTCCGGACACGCGCCAATTTTGTCTGCCGCAGGCAGCTACAAAATTGAGCGCCCTGCGAAGCTTTATGCGAAGCAGGGCATTTGTCCTCCTACGCCCCCTCCGTCGCCAAAGGCTATGGAGGGCGAAGAAGGCTTCGGAGGATGCTCGATTTTGTAACCACCTTCGGTGGACAAAATCGGCAGAACGGTAGCGGGTAACGCCCGCCGGGGTAATCCCAGGGATGCGAACAGAGACGGTTTTTCGCGAGAGCGAAAAACCGCCCTGCGAAGCCCAGAACTTTTTGGGCGGAGCAGGGCGAGCTTGGGCAATAAGGTTTGAGGTCCTTCTACGCGTAAAGCTACGAAGGACACCTCTCGCCGAAGGCTCGAGGTGCAACGGCAAAAATCCTACCTGCGTGCAAGACCGTGTTCATGGGGAACCAATTGGACCTCATGAAAGAGTCGCTCGAGGTGAATGGCAACATTCATCCCAGATGCATGACTGTCCCTGACAGAATCCGGCTTATCGACGCAGCGAACCGAGTGAAGTGGGAGAGCTTGCTCTCCCACTTCCGAGGTGAGCAAGTCGCCTTCCGCGAAGCGGAAGCCTAGACGCAGCGATTTAAATAGTACGAGCGAAGCGAGTATCGAAGCACGAAAAAAGACCCTTCGGGGTCTTTTTTCGTGCTTCTATTCCACGGCGGGCAAAAGTCTCCTCATGCTACGATAGGCGTACAGTCAACTATGAGGAGAGATTCAATCGCTGATGCTATTTTCCGTTTCTGTGCGGTCATTCTGCCCGGCCTGTCGGTTGTCTTTTTTATTCCTGCCGCGTCGGTAACGGTTACACAGGCGAAGACGCTACTGCTCGCGGCCGTTGTTCTCGTCGCTGGTATTGCGTGGGGAATAGCGCGTTATCGCGACAGAGAAGTACGTCTCCCGTCGGGTTTTATTTCTCTTGCCGCGCTTTTGCTACCCGTCACTTATGCGCTCTCCGCTCTCGTTCACGGAGTCTCTCCGACGTCGCTCGCCGGAGGCATGGGCGAGCAGGATACCGTCGCGACTATGGCGCTACTGTTCGGATGCTTGCTCTTGTGCGCACTTGCGTTTGAAGACCGCGCACTTGCCGCGATTGCATATACACGCTCGCTGGTCGTCGGCGGCCTTGTGCTCATGGCGGTGCAGATATTTCATCTGATATTACCGGAGATTTCGCTCGGAGTGCTCACGAGTTCCGCGACGAGCATCTTCGGTTCGTGGCACGAGCTTGGCATTATGTCCGGTCTGCTGTTCTTTATCGTGTGTGCGCTTTTTGGTTCGTCCGTCGCGGAAGGCAGGTGGAAGTGGGCGTTTCTAGCGCTCGGCATTTCTTCGGCCCTGATGCTCTTTGTCGTCAACATGAGCGATGTTTGGTACGCACTCGGTGCATTCGTCATTTTGTTCGGACTGTACCAATGGGGTACGTCCGAGCCTGTATTTGTTTCGCGAAGGGTAGGTAATGCCTCAACCGTGCGAATGATAGCCATGCTCGCAGTCGGTATCGTGGCGCTCGTTTCCGGTTACGGCGGGTCCCTTGTATACACTCACCTGCCGGCCCCACTGCAGATTCTGAATACCGAAGTTCGTCCGTCGTTGCAGGCCACGTTTGCCGTCGGCAAAGGCGTATTTACGGGAGTCGTGCCGGTCGTCTTTGGCTCCGGACCGAACACATTTACCCGCGAGTGGAGTCTATATAAGCCCACCGGTGTCAATGACTCCGATTTTTGGAATGTTGACTTCAATGCCGGCGTCGGCTTTATCCCGTCCGCGTTTGTGACGGTCGGCCTTCTCGGGGTCTTATCGTGGCTCTTGCTGTGTATTGCACTTATTGTGGCATGCGTCGGATTCGTGCGGCAACATGTGCGTGCACTCGAGCGTATGGCCATTGCCACGATGTTCGCGTCGGCGTTTTATTTGGTTCTTTTCCATGTGCAGTATGTTCCGAGTGCGGGTCTCTCCATACTCGCGTTTGTCCTCTTGGGAGCGCTTGCGGTCGGCGATACGCGGGGTCGGCGGCAAATCGTCTCGTTGCGCCCGTACGACAAGACGGGGTATGTGCGGGCCGTCGCCGTCATGATTATTCCCGCGGCACTTATATTCTCGTCGGTGCTCACGGTGCGCGCAATCATATCCGACGTGCTGGTGAACGCGAGCGCGGTTTCGTATAGCAAAACAAACGGCACCTCCCGCCCGCTCTCGCTCATCGGCAGTGCGCTCGCCGTGAATCCACACAACGCTCGCGCCGAGCGCGCGGCTGTCGAGCTTGGACTTCTGGAGCTTTTACAATTATCGGCTCAAGGTCCTACCCCGACGACCGAACAGTTACAACAGTCGCTCAAGGCAACCATCGAACACGGTCTCGCCGCCGTGTCGATAGATAGCGGTGACTATCGCAACTGGCTCGCTATAGCAAATCTCTACCAAAACCTTGCCGGTGCGGGTGTGCAGGGTGCGTATGAAAACGCGAAAACCGCTTACGAGCGGGCGCGCACTAATAACCCGAAGAGTCCGCTCCCGCTCATCTTGCTCGCGCAACTCCATATCGCGCAGAAAAATTATTCCGATGCGCTTGAACTTCTCAATCAGGCAATCGCGCTCAAAGGCAATCTTCCGGCGGCGTACACGTTGCGGTCGCAGGTAGAGGCGGCTCTCAACAATATTCCGGCGGCTATCGCGGACGCCGCTATCGCCGCGCAGGCTGCGCCGGATGATCCGCAAGGTTGGTACAACCTCGGTATCATCCTCTACAGTGCTGGACGGTATCAGGAGGCGGTGGACGCTCTCGAAAAAGCAGTGGCGCTGCAGCAGGATTATGCCAATGCACTCTTCGCGCTGGGACTCTCGTACGACCGCCTCGGCCGCACCGACGACGCGCTCCGCGTGCTCTTGTACGTGCAGAAGTTGAATCCCGCGGACACGACCTTGCCGGGTATGATAAAAAACCTTCAAATGGGCAAGCCCGCCCTTTCACCGGAGACCGCTACACAAACGTCCGCAAAAAAAGAATAGCCTATGATAAAAAACGGCATAGATTTCACGGGACGCGCCTTGCGGTTCCTCTCATCCGAAGTGCGCGGACTGCATGCGGCCGCGTACGTGCTTGCGGCATGCGCACTTCTCTCGTCACTCTTGGCGCTCGTGCGGGATAGACTCCTCGCGCACTCCTTCGGTGCCTCGGCGACGCTCGATTTGTACTACGCGGGGTTCCGCATTCCCGACCTCATTTTCGTCGCCACCGCCGCACTCGTCTCGGTGTACATGCTTATTCCGGAGTTGGCGCGGCGCGGCGAGAGCGGACAGCGCGATTATATCGACACGATAGTCGCCGGATTTTCACTGTTTGCGGTTCTTGTCGCAGGCGTTGCCGCGCTCCTCGCTCCGCTAATATTGGGCTACCTGTTTCCTGCATTCACCGGTGAGCAGGCATCGCAGCTCGTCATGATTACGCGCATCATGTTATTACAACCGATTCTCCTCGGGCTATCCAATATTCTCGCGGCCGTAACCCAAAGCCGGCATCGCTATGCGCTTTATGCGCTCTCTCCGCTTCTCTACAACATAGGCATAATCGCCGGCGTCGCGTTTCTCTATCCGGTGTGGGGCGTCGCGGGATTGGCGTGGGGAGTCGTCATCGGTGCACTCCTCCACGCCGGAATCCAGATTCCCGCTGTTATTTCCGACGGATTTTTGCGGCGTCTCCCGCGGTTTCGCGAGCCACGCGCGCTTGTACACACGGCACTTGTGTCGGTCCCGCGGGCGCTCGCGCTCTCCATGAGTCAGCTCGCGTTCCTCGGACTCACCGCGCTCGCCGGCACACTCGCCGCCGGCTCCATTGCGGTGTTTATGTTTGCGTACAACCTTGCGAGCGTACCGCTCGCCATCATCGGCGCGTCGTACTCCGTCGCGGCGTTTCCGACTCTGGCGACGGCGCTTTCGCGGGGCGAGCGTGCGCAATTTATCGAGCACGTGGCGACGGCCGCGCGCTACGTTTTTTTCTGGTCCATACCGGTGAGCGCATTCATTCTCGTACTGCGCGCGTACGTGGTGCGCGTCATTTTGGGTAGCGGCGCCTTTGACTGGACCGATACGCGGCTCACCGCAGCCTGCTTCGCGCTTTTCTCACTCGCGCTTGCCGCACAGGGACTGCAACTGCTTCTTGTGCGCGCCTACTATGCCGCGGGGCAGACCGTTGTGCCGCTGGTCATTTCTTTCGGCACCATGGCGGCGACCCTCGCATTTGCCATCGGCACGCTCGGCATTCTTGATAATGCGGGGATACTGCATACCGTCAGCGCGCTGTTGCGCATCGAGGATTTGCCGGGGGCACGAGTGGTTGCGCTAGGGTTCTCGTACGCACTCGCGTCTATCGCCGGCGCTGTCGTGCTCGCTCTCCACTTCGAGTATCGTTTCGGCGGATTTTTTGCGCAGGTGCGCCGCGCGTTTGCCGAGAGCTGTGTCGCGGCACTTCTCGGCGGCGCCGGAGCCTATGTCACACTCTCACTTTTCAGTCCGCTCTTCCCGTCGACCGAGACACTGCCCGTGTTTCTGCTGGGCTTCATCGGTGGCATCAGCGGTATCGTCGTAGCGGCGCTCACGTATCATTTGCTCGGCAGTCGTGAATACAAGGAGACATTCGCATCGGTGCGCGCGAGACTGTGGCGCCGCGCCGAAGAGGAGGGTGTCACAATCGTCACGTCCGCCGAGACATAGAGCGGGATTTTGGCTATACTCGCTACACTATGGCCACGAACATCAGGAACTTTTCAATCATTGCCCACATTGATCATGGCAAAAGCACTCTTGCCGACCG
Source organism: Candidatus Kaiserbacteria bacterium RIFCSPHIGHO2_02_FULL_55_25 (assembly GCA_001781335.1). Taxonomy (GTDB): domain Bacteria; phylum Patescibacteriota; class Minisyncoccia; order Phycocordibacterales; family UBA2100; genus UBA10103. Next base: position 5,143 of record MFLL01000025.1, read on the forward strand.
CATGCTGGAGCTCACGGGCACGATAGAGCCGCGACGAATGCAGGAGCAGGTATTGGACCGCATGGACCTCGAACGTGAGCGCGGCATCACTATCAAAATGCAACCCGTCCGGATGATTTGGGAATATCATCCGGAAGTGTCGAGTATCAAGTATCAAGTATCAAAGAGTCCAACCTTGATACCTGATACTTCGGATTTGATACCTTCAGATTCAGAATATATTCTGAATCTGATAGATACGCCGGGACACGTGGATTTTTCATACGAAGTTTCTCGGGCGCTCACGGCCGTCGAAGGGGTGGTCCTTCTCGTTGATTCGACGCAGGGTGTGGAAGCACAAACACTCTCGGTGCTCTCCGTCGCGCGCGAGCTGGGGCGCGTCGTCGTGCCGGTAGTTTCGAAAATCGACGCGCCGAATGCCCGTGTCCAAGAAATTACGACCGAGCTCGCGCGCCTTCTCGGGTGTGCCGAAAGCGATGTCCTGCCGGCTTCCGGTAAAACGGGGGAGGGTGTGCCGGAGATTCTCGACGCAATCGTGAAGCGCGTCCCTCCTCCGCGCTCGAGCGGAGTCTCCCCGCAGGCGCTCGTCTTCGATTTCGGATACTCCGACCATCGTGGCGTTCTCGTCTATGCGCGCGTGTTCGGCGGCTCGATAAAGAAAGGCGACACGTTGAAACTCGTCGAAGCGAAAGCGGAATTTACCGCACTCGAAGTGGGCATTCTTTCACCCGAGGAAAAGACCCGCGAGCATCTCTCCGAAGGAGAAATCGGCTACATTGTGACAGGAATCAAAAAACCGGGAGTCGCCAGTGTGGGTGACACGGTGACATCGGTGCGCAATCCGGCCCCCGCCCTTTCGGGGTATTCCATACCGACACCCGTCATCTGGGCGAGCGTATATCCGGAGAGTCAGGACGACCTCGTGATATTGCGTCAGTCGCTTGAGCGGCTGCGCCTTTCCGATTCGTCACTCTCGTACGAAGAAGAATCCTCCGGCATTATGGGCAGGGGATTCCGCTGTGGTTTCTTGGGCATGCTCCATCTCGAAATAATCGTCGAGCGTCTGCGCCGCGAATTCAATCTCAATCTCGTAGTCACCATGCCGACGACCGCGTACGAAGTCACGCACCTGAACGGCGAGGTGGAAGATATCTATGCTCCCGCGAAATTTCCCGAGGAGGGCGAAGCAAAGAAAATCCGTGAACTATGGTCGAATGTCTTGGTGATAACGCCTCCCGAATACCTCGGCGGTATCGCACAGCTCATGTACGACCACGAGGGCGTGGTCGGAGAGAGCGAAACGCTACCGGACGGGAAAACAGGTGTCCACGCGCAAATGCCGCTACGCGAGCTGATGCGGGGATTTTTTGACCGGCTCAAGAGTGTTTCGAGCGGATTCGCGTCGCTCTCGTACGAAATTATCGGCATGCGTGATGCCGATGTGGTGCGGCTCGACGTGCTGGTCGCCGAGGAGCCGGTGCCCGCTTTTGCCCGTATCGTCTCGCGTCGGCGCCTCCAGCAGGAGGCGGAGGCGATGGTGGAGAAACTCGAGAAGCTGTTGCCGCGGCAAATGTTCGAACTCAAGATTCAGGCGAAGGCGGCGGGACGCATTCTTGCCTCACGCCGCAAATCCGCGATGAAGAAAGACGTCACTCAGCATATGTACGGTGGCGACATCACCCGCAAAATGAAGCTTCGCGAAAAGCAAAAGAAGGGCAAGAAAAAGATGCTCGCGCGCGGCAGAGTCGATATACCACATGACGTCTTCTTGAAAGTCGTCCGGGATACAAATGCATAGCCTGCACGACGCCTGCCCTGTAGCCAGCGCGAAGCGCTGTGGTACCGGGGTCTTTTTGAAAGTGGTTCGTGACACGAACGCCTGACAGCCGCGTCGGCTAGGCCAGGAACATATTCACGAGACCGGGCGCGAAGAAAACCACCATACTCAACGATACGAGGACGGCGACGACACCCCACACGACGTGGATGACCTTTTTTGTTTTTTTGTCGAAAAGAAAGCTCATAGGCTACGCTCGGTACATATTTTTCAGGGTCGCTGTCTGCGCCTGCTGGCGCAGCGCTGACTCTCGGCCCGTCGGCCTGCGAGACACCCTGAAAAACATATACACTCGCTCCGTTATTGTAATGGTACGATTGAAGAATGGCAATATCCGACCGGCGGAGGCATATTGTGCGGCTTCTCTGGCGACGTCTCGGTACCACGGCGCTTTTTGTTCTTGTAGTGGTCGCGATATCCGGTGTATGGAGCGTGTATCAAAAAGAGCGGGAATCTCTCCAGCTTCGCAGTGAGGCGGAGAGTCAGTACAACATGCTGTCGCAACAGCAGGCTCAATTGCAAAGCGATATTGCAAATCTGGAGACCGACCGTGGCAAGGAGGCCGCTTTGCGTCAGCAGTATGCGGTCGGCAAGAAAGGGGAGGGACTTATCGTCATAGTCGACCCGCGGCCGGATGCTCCCCAGCAGGCATCGTCCACCATCATGCAGTGGGTGCGTAAATTCCTGCCGTTTTGGTAGGACGCTCGGCGGCATTGCCTTTTTGCCGTCGCTGTCTGGCGCTGCTGCGCCAGCGCTCAATCTCGTCCCCGTCGGGCCTGCGAAGACGGCAACAAGGCAATGCCGCGCTCGCTTGCGGCTGGTAAATGCGTTACATTTATCCGCATCGCGGGATTAGTTTAGTGAAGTATTATGGAATCCGTTTTGCGGGCGTAGTTCAGTGGCAGAATGAATGCTTCCCAAGCATTAGATGCGGGTTCGATTCCCGCCGCCCGCACAGAGTAGCCGCAAAACGATGAAAGGCTCCTTAATCCGCCTTTCATTCCTCTCGCAATAAATACGGGTTCGATTCCCGTATCCCGCACCAGAAAGGTTCTAACGCTCCAAATATGCGATCTCACCTGGCTGTATACTATAGAGGCTATGGCAATAGAAACACCTAAAGGATCTAGAGCGCTACCAACGGGTGAGTTGTCTAGAAACTGGGAAGATATAAAGCTGGCAAATGGCAAAGTAGCACGCATCATCTTTTCGTATCGCCTTAGAGAAAATCCACGGTTACCTCAAGAACTTAAAGTCACAGATCCTGACGGCCCTATTTTCCCCCGTAGAGTCCTCGGGGATGCAACTAATATCGGCCTCGAACGTTTTGCGACAGATGAGCAAAACAATCCCGTTTTTGATAAAGAATCGATTGAAAAATATGTAAATGCGAAGTGGAACGGTGTTCCTGCCCCCGATGATGAAAATTGGCAAATATTACAAGCCGCACAGCAAGAAGGCGCAGACAAAAGATTTTTCCTCATTGATACCTATCTTCCTCCCACCTTGCTTGCCGAAGAGAAGAAACAAGAAGGAACAATAACTGAAATGGCAAAATGGAGCGGTCTATCTCTTGGCGCCGTTGCAGTTCTCTTACTTGCCGCCGGTGTGTTCAGGGATTTTGTTATACCGAACAGCGAAATTAGTCGTAGGGGTTTTTTAAAGGGTGCAGGTGGTTTGGGTTTATTGGCAGCGGCTGCGGCGACACCTTTTGCAAAAAAAGTGCTGCAAGATCAGCAGGGAGGCAAAATTGCCGCGGGGCCCGAGTGGCGCGCCGTAGATCAAGAGTCGTTTATGAGATGGCTTGAGCGTGGGAACGAATTCACATTCAGTCGGGCCGGACGACTTTTCGACAAACTGTATCGTACAAAGGATTTGGAGGAGGGATTGAAGAATGTGATTCTCGCCGAACGCATAAATCGCATCGGAGATATTGCAGTCGAAACGGGAGGTCATGTTGCGGCTATCGTCGATCGAAATAGAATCAATTTAGCCTCCAGCCTAACAGTCTCCCAGACCCCTGCTTCGCGCCGCTATATGCTCCAAAATATCGCTCGAGCAGTTGAAGAATTGCAGGATGGCGGGGTAGACATTACACTAATAAAAAAATCCATCGAAACTCTCCCAGAAGTTACTTGGAACGCACAACAGAAGAAATGGGATGTGACTGTACATCAATCTTCTCTCCCGGCAGTACCAAAGGAGGATATAGGAATCCTCCGACACTCCAACTGATATCAGAGATACTTCTTGCCGTAGGCGCGCATGGCGGCGGCGACCCGCTTGAACGCGGCGCCTTTTTTGGTGAGCCGGTAGACTACTTTGTTGCCGAGGCGGAAATCGTGGTGGCGCGAGACGATGCCGCACTTCTCTAGCTTCTTGAGCTTGAGCGTAAGGGTGCGCGATGAGACACCCGCGAGCGCAAGCTGGAGGTCGGTAAATCGCCGCGGCTTTTCCAGAAGGTCGCGCAAGATGATGAGGCTAATCGAATCACCGACGAGATCGGCGACCTTGGCGAGAGGGCAGGAACGGCATAAAACCGCGCGCTGATGCGATGTCCGCAACATGCCCCTATGGTAGCATAGACTTATCCACTTTACAAAGTAAAGTGATGGGATATACTTAGGTCAATATCTTAATCATTAGCAGAAAAAATGTTACGCATATGGATACGGTCAATATAAAAGTCATTCTTGGCTCCACACGGCAGGGCCGCTTCAGCGAGAAGCCGGGGAATTGGATTCTCGGTGAACTGCAGAAACGCAGTGACGTGAGCGCGGAGCTTCTCGACCTGCGCGATTATCAGATGCCTTTTTTCGACGAGCCCGTTTCTCCCAGCTACAAGCAAGAGGAGTACAAGAACGAAGCGGTCGAGCGCTGGCGCAATAAAGTGAAGGAGGCAGACGGGTTCATTGTCATCGCTCCGGAATACAATCACGGCTACCCGGCCGTTCTCAAGAACGCGTTCGATTACGTGTATCCCGAGTGGAACAAAAAGGCCATCGGATTCATCAGCTACGGCTCAGCGATGGGAGCGCGCTCGGTGGAACAGCTCCGCGAGGTGGCCGTAGAACTTCAGCTTGCGCCTATCAGGAACGCGATACACATGCCCTACGACGTGCTCGTGGCTACAGGCAAGGGGACACCCGAAGCCGAGATATTCACGCCTTACGCGGAGCGTACGACAGGACTAGTCGACCAGCTTCTGTGGTGGACAAAGGCGCTGAAAGAAGCACGACAAAAGTCCGCATGATATACTCCACGAACTACAAACCAGTACCTAACAACTATTAACTAAAAACTAACAACCATTCGGTATGGCTACACCAAGCGTAACCATTTACACAACACCTAGCTGTCACTTCTGCCATATGGCGAAGGAATTCTTCACGGCAAACAACGTGAAATTTACTGACTACAACGTAGCGACCGATTTACCGAAGCGTCAGGAGATGATACAGAAGAGCGGTCAGATGGGCGTGCCGGTGATTTACGTCGGCGACAAGCTCATCGTCGGCTTTGACGAAGAAAAACTGCGCGAACTTCTCGCCATATAGTGCCGTGATTCGATAGCTTCCGAGTGGCGGTTAGTCACTTTGGTTAGTTACACACCGTTCACGAACTTAGGGACGTGTCCATGGACGTTGCTGTACTATAATTGGATGATGCGACGACACCGAAGGCACTCAGCCGCGATAATCAATTCTGTAAAGAGAGATCGTGCGAGCGGCATGTCTCTTTCCCAGTTAACAACGAAGTACCAAATGCCGAAAACAACGGTATGGCACCATGTTCAGAAAGTTTTCTTGTCAACGGAGAAGCGACAGACCATTCGTTCTTATATGGGCGGCAGCAGGGCGGAGAAGGTCCGAGAGTGGGAGCGGGCTCAAAAAGAATCATCAGCAATTCTGGCAAATATCGACGTGGCATCTATGTGGCCGATATTGTATGCAGCACTGTATTGGAGTGAAGGCACGAAAAGTAGCTTTGTATTTACCAATACTGATGAACGAATGATCCGCGTTTTCCTTTTTATATTGAGAACACACCTTGATGTAAAGAACAATGCGCTAGATTTCATGATTCGCACATGCGCTCCAATGAACGCCTTGGTCTGCCGGAAATACTGGGCGGAAGTCGCGAGCGTTCCTTTATCACAGATTCGAATCAACCACAACGATAAGCACAACAAGAGCAATACGAAATATGGGATGTGTCGCGTCACTTTAAAAAGGGGCGCGTACCATTTGAAACTTGTCCATTGTCTATTTCAGGGCGTTGCTGATAAGATGCTTGCTTCGGGCTCCCGTAGTTCAATGGATAGAACTTCGCACTCCTAACGCGAGAATCCAAGTCCGACTCTTGGCGGGGGCACATGGGAAAGGGGATATAATCAAGGTATGCAGTGGCAAGACATCGCCATCAGTGTCGCGCAATGGGCCTCCGTCATCGCGCTTTTTCCCTCTGTTTTCAGCAGGGACAAGCCGGCGCTTTCGTCCTCACTGCTCACGACCGCCTGTATCTCCTTGTTTTTTGTCAGCTATCTGACCCTCGGCCTCGTCGTGTCGGCGATTTCTGCGGCATTCCTACTCGTGACGTGGGCCACTCTCGCGTACCAACAGTGGCGCATCATCCGCTCCCGCGCGGCTGATACAATGTGAGCATGGAACACGACGACCTGTTGCGCGAGACGTACCGCCTCACGCTTGAGAACAACAAAATGCTCCACCGCATGCGCAGAAATGCGTTTTGGGGCGGGCTTTTGAAATTCATCATGTATGCCGCATTTCTCCTCGTACCCGTTTGGCTCTACATGCAATATCTTGCCCCGGTGGTGGACCAGATGTTCAAAACGGCTCAGCAGATACAGGGTACGGGCGCGCAAGCCTCTGCCCAGTTCACCGATTTACAGAACGCGTGGCAGCAGTTCTCCCAGAAATTCAATCCGTCGCAACCGTAATCGTGTTGTGCTAAAGTAGCCCAGAAGCTTGGGTAGCTCAGTTGGTAGAGCATTCCCCTGAAGAGGGAAGGGTCGCCGGTTCGATCCCGGCCCCAAGCACAAACGAGTGAAGTGAGTTTGGGATTGGGGCCGGGATTGGGAAGGGGTCGTGGAACGGGAGTTCCCCGCGGAGGAAGGAATGGGAAAACCGTGGGTTTCCCAAGACCTGGGCCCCAAGCACCAAAGTATCTAGAATCCGAGAGAAAACGTCATTGCGCCGCCGGCGGGAGCGAGCCATTTTGATGTATCGAGCTTTATCTCGCGCGTTTTGCCGAGCTCCTTGTATTTGAGTAAGCCGTGTTCGAGCGCATAGTCGCAAATACCCTTGGTAATCTCTACATCCTTGAGGCAGTAGTCGCGTACTTTTTCGACTTCCCCCGCGCGCCACCACTGGAGCGACTGCGAACCGCTTGCGGTTTTATTCACACCAAGCGTGCCCTCGGCAATGGCGTCGAGCTTGAGCCGGCGACCCAGCGTCTCATACACCTCTTTCATAATATCGAGACTTTTGATGCGCGTGAGGTCGCCGGGGTAGTACTTGTTCAAAAGGGGAATATCGAAATGCTCGGAGTTGTAGCCCACAAGCACATCGGTACGTTCCAATACCGGCCAAAATTTGTGGAGCTCGCTTTCCAGATACGAAGTATAGGTGTCCGTCTCCGAATCGTGCGCGCATACTATCGCGATGGTGAGTGCCGCGGGGTCGGATGAACCGGTTTCGTTCATCCAATTGGCCGTTTCGATATCAAACGTCACGATTCTCATAGTTGTTAGAACGTAGCATTTAGAACGTAGAAAGAGTTCAAGTCTCTTTGTTTACCATAGTATTCAGCATTCTCATAATCTCGCTTAATAAACTTTCAGCTCGTTCGAGTTTTTTCGAGTCACCGAACCGCAAGCGGCGGCCGGCTTCGCACTGCGTTTCGAGTTCCGCACCCGAACCGTACGCAATAATGAGAAAGTTCCTGTTATCTTTGCCGCGTCTCCTACTGCCTTCGGTGATATTGGAAGGAATTGATATCGCCGCCCTTCGCATTTGTGAGGTTAGTCCGTATTGCTCAGCTACCGGGAAATCCTTCGTGTACGCATATATAGCGACGACCAAGTCCATACTCTTCTGCCAAACGATTAAGTCTCGGTAATGCATGTCTACTACGAACTACGAGCTACGTTCTACCCGAGACTGCTAAAAAGGTGTTCCGCGATGCGGTCTGCAGGGAGGGTCATTTCGGCGCTGGTCGCGAGATTTTTGATAGCGTAGCGGCCCTCAACGCGCTCTTTTTCACCGACCGCGATAACGAACGGCACTTTCATTTTGTCAGCTTGGCGGATTTGGTCGCCGATGCGTTTGCCGGAGAAATTGATGGCGACGGTGACGTCTTCGCGCCTGAGTGCCTGCGCGAGCTGAATGGCGTGCGCCGTCGATTCTTTGTCTACGATACAGAGCATGAGCTCGGTCGCCGGTGCGTACTCGGGAAGGAGATTGTGAGCCTCGAGGAAGTCCCTCGCGGTCACGTCGCCCATACCGAAGCCGACCGCGGGAATGCTCTCGCCGCCGAAAAGCCCCAGCAGGTTGTCGTAGCGTCCGCCGCCGAAGAGCGAGCGGCGGTTGTCTTCGTGCATGTCGTATACCTCGAATATCATGCCCGTGTAGTAGTCGAAGCCGCGCGTGATGGAAGTGTCTACTATCATATTGTGGACGCCCATGCGCTCAAGGGTGACGCGCAGTTCCTCCAAATAGGCGCTTGATGTCACGCGCTCCAATTCTTCGATGAGTTTTACGGCCTTTTCCTCGTGGGCAATCATGTCGGTCAGCTTCTGTTCAAAGTCGTCAATTTTCGCGCGGCGGTCGAGGAGGCGCGTGATATCGGCGGCATATTCCTTGGCGATGCCGACGGAGTGGTAGATAGAATCAAGGATGCGGCGGTCGGAGACGCGTATCTCAAAATCACGCTCTTCGGCACCGAGGCTACGCATCACGCCGTGTGCGACCGCGATTATCTCGGCGTCGGCCTCGACGCCTTCGGCACCGACCAAATCGGCGTTGAGCTGCCAGTGTTCGCGCAAGCGTCCGCGTTGCGGGCGCTCGTAGCGGAAGACATTAGCGATGGTGTACCAGCGGGCGGGTAGGGGAATGTCGCGCGAGCGCGCGGCTATCATACGTGCGAGCGTCGGTGTCATCTCGGGGCGGAGCGTCACTTCGCGGTTGCCGCGGTCGGTAAAGGTGTATGTCTGCTCGTTTACGATTTCTTCCGAAGTCTTGCTCCGGTAGAGTTCGGAGTGCTCCAGAATGCTCGCGCTGTATTCCTCATAGCCGAACAGCTCGCAGACGCGCTCCATGTGCTCGAAAAGATAACGCTGCAGAAATTGGTCTTCGGGGTAGAAATCCCGCACGCCCTTGTAGCTTTCGGTAGAGAGCTTCTCCCGTTTAGTCATCTCCCGTATTATACTCACGCCGTATGGAAGCGACAGCCCCGTCTGTGCAAGTCAAAGAAGCCGGCCTCGGCAAGGGGCAGGGGCTTTTTGCCGATGCCGATATCAAGAAAGGTGCGTTTGTCGCCGAATACACGGGTACAAAGGTTGACTCTAAAGCGGCGGATGCGATGAAAAGCAAGTATCTGTTTGAAGTAGACGACGAATGGACCATCGACGCGGAGCACGGCGGCAGTGTCGCGCGCTATATCAATCATTCGTGCGAGCCCAACACCGAAGCGGAAATCGTAGGCGGCCGCATCACCATCTCTGCCATTAAAAAAATTACAAAGGGAGAGGAGATAACCATCGACTACGGAGACGAATATTACGACGAATTCATCCGCCCGTACGGCTGCAGATGCGGCGCAAAGAAGCACCACTAAGCACTTCCTATCAAAATGCCGGCGAGGAATACGAGCACGCCGCCAAAAAGGACCTGCGCGATAGACGACCAGAAACTGAGTTTAAAGTAGTGGTATCGGATATAGCTGATGGCAATCAACTCTACCGCCACCACGATATACGCGAGCGTGAGAGCTGTGTTCAGGTCGGGGACGAGGAAGGGGAGCGTGTGGAAGATACCGCCGATGAAGGTCGCCACACCGACGATGGAGCCGCGGATGGCGGGGTGGCCGCGTCCTGTGTGTTCGCCCGTGTCGGATAGTCCCTCCGCGAATGCCATCGAAATGGCGGCACCGATGGCGGCGGCCGAACCGACGAGAAACGTGATGTGCGGGTCGTGGCTCGCGAACGCCGCCGCAAAGAGAGGGGCGAGTGTGGAGATGGAACCGTCGATAAGTCCCACCAACGAGGGCTGGACCACCTTGAGAAGGAACGCACGGTCCACGTCCTCTATGTGCAGGGCTTTTTCGGCCTCCAGTATCGGATTTGTCATGGCGCCATTGTAACAGAAGCGTAGCAGACGGTCGGCTTTTGCGCTTCAGAATAATTGCGGTAGTATACGGCGATGGAAAATGACCGGAAAATACAAATGTGGATGGCGGGGGGCTTTCTCGTCGTCATCGTCGCCATTGCCGTTATCGCAGGGATGTCTTCTTCCGGCACTGTTTTGCCGCAGGGAGGCTTCCAAGCGACCACCGTTGCGGACATTACGTCTGCTGACTGGGTGACCGGCAACAAGAACGCCAAAGTCAGCGTCATCACATACGGAGATTTTCAATGTCCCGCATGTGCCGCGTACGAGCCTATCTTGCAACAGCTCGAGAATGAGTATGCGTCGGACGTGAAGTTTGTATTCCGCAACTATCCGCTCCCGCAGCACCAAAACGGGGTGATAACCTCGCAAGCGGCCGAAGCCGCCGGCTTGCAGGGCAAGTTCTGGGAAATGCACGACCTCCTCTACGCGAAGCAGACCGAGTGGTCTGATGCCGCCGCCGGTGAGATAGTCTCAAAGTACCTCAATGTATATGCGCAGTCGCTCGGGCTTGATGTCGCGAAATTCAATACGGACATTAATTCGCCGGCGGTGAAGCAGAAAATCCAGACCGACATGGCGACAGCGAACGCCGCGAAGGTAAACCACACACCGACATTCTTCGTGAATCTCGTACAGATTCCGAACCCGCAAAGCGCGGCTGCATTCAAAGCGGTTATTGATGCGGCGCTCGCGTCTTCGTCCGCACAGCAGTAAGCGCTGCGCGCCCTTCTATGCAACAATTACTTGTAACACTCATGGGACTCGGCACTGCCGCAATGAACGCGGCGCTTGTACTTGTCCTTGTGGGACTTTTGAGTCCGGCATGGCGGGTACGTACACTCGGGTTCGTTCGCCGCTATGCGCTTCTCATCACGTTCGTACTGGCGGCAGGCAGTCTCGTCGGCTCACTTTTCATCCAGTATGTCGTGTTTCTCGCCCCGTGCGACCTGTGCTGGTGGCAGAGGATTTTCATGTACCCTGTAGCGTTTATTTCAGGAGTCGCACTTGTTAAAAACGTCAAGTTCTCCGACATCGCGGACTACGTGCTCGTGCTCTCGATACCGGGCGCGTTGGTTGCTCTCTACCAGCACCTCCTGCAGATGCTCCCCGCCGGCTCGCTCGTCCCGTGCGACGCCTTCGGCGACTGCGCCATCAGAAGCATTTTTGAGTTGGGCTATATCACCATGCCGTGGATGGCGCTCTCCGTTTTCGCGTTGTTCATCCTCATCGGACTCATTGCCCGCAAACAAGACTCCTAAAGCACGGGTTCGAGCTTGTGCTTCTTCAAAAATATTCCTTCGAGGGAGTAGCGGTCGTATCCGTGAAAGAAAATAGCGAGCCCAAGTCCAAAGAGGATGAGATGCGGCCACGCCGCTTCGCCGAAGTAGAGGAGGCTCAACGTGAGCCAGAATAGAAGGAACAGCGAGGTCCAGCGGATTTCGAAACCGATGACGAGGAACAGTCCGGCAAGGAATTCGATGATAAGTGCGCCCAATACGATAAAAAGCGGGTCGAACGGAAAATAATCGGTCAGGTGATACCGTGCTACCACATCGAGCGCAAGTTGCGAGTGCAGGAATTTTGCGTACACGGATGCATATATCAGGCCGAATCCGAAAAAGACGCGCATGACAGGGAAGGCGATATGGTCGAAGCGACGCGCGAGTTGCGAAAGCGCATGCGGAAGTCTTGCAAATCTGTATCTCCAATCCAACGACCAGATACCCGAGCCGAGAATCAGGAGGAGCAGAAACATGCCGATGTAATTGGCGTAGGTAAGCAGGTACAAGCCGTCCTCTATTGCGGCGAACAGGTAGAGTGCAAGCAGTAGGGCGGCGATGTAGCGTGTGAAAAGCCCCACGAGTACCATGGCGCCGCCCGCGACGAACGCAAGCTGCAAAAAGAAGCTCAAGGATCCGAATAGCGGTTCAAATGGTAGCTCAGGTCCGAATAGCGCGCCGTAGTAGCCCGATGCGATAAGGCACACACTGCAAGTAACGCGGACCATCGGGTGAGCGAGGCGTTTCAGCCGGTAGACCAATGAATCGAATCGACTCTCCACGCGGCGGTAGAGCGATGCGAATAGAACCGCGAGGGTTGTCGCGACCGAGACGGCACCCCAGAAAAAGAAATCTATTTCGTTACCTGCGTATGCCGTGAGCGGATTCGGAGACTGTGCCGCTATGTCGCGCAGAACGGTCGCGTGGTCGAGTACATAGACTTCGTGCGCCGATGCAGCGAGAGGAAGAGTGAGCGCGCCGACAAATACCGGAAGCATGAGACGGCACCTACCTGCAAAGACCGTTCCTATTGAGAGGAATGCGCAGATAGTTCGACGACCGACCGTAACGCGGTACAGACGTTCGCAGGCGATGTCTTTGCAGGTAGGTGCCGTCCCGCTCCGGGCGTGTCTCATGTATGCGTAATCATGCTCCGCTTGATGTCTTCTACAGTGCCACCGGTCTTTTTGCCGGGGTTCAAAACACCGAGCGGGTCGAAGATGTTTTTCACCTCCGCAAAAAGCTTGCACATCTTGTCGCCGAACATGATGGGCAGATAGGGTGTGCGGATAATGCCGTCGTTGTGCTCGCCCGTGATGGAGCCTTTGTATTTTGCGACCAGCGCGAAGACCTTGGGCATCAGGTCAGTAATCTCGGCGCGCGCCGCGGGATTGTCCATGTGTTCCAGCGGGATAATGTGAAAGTTGCCGTCGCCGATGTGTCCGGCGATAGTGTAGATAAAGCGATGGCCTTCGACCAGTTCGTGTAGTTCCGGAAGGAACGTCGGGTAGTCATCGGGATGCACGACGATGTCATCGATAAACGGTGCCGCGAACATGCCGCGGAGATTTTTGCGTAGCAGGCTGAAGCTCTCGCGGCGGATGGTCCAGTATTTGGCGGTCTGCGCCTCGCTTCGCGCGATTTTGGTGCGTACGGCCATCCCGTCGAGTTCGGCACGCGCTTGCTTGGCGGCCTCAAGCGCTTCCTCCGCGGTGTCTTCGGCGAATTCCGCCATCAAGACGAGCTTCGGAATGCCGCCCGTGAGCGCGAGCCACACTTCGGGCAGGAACGCGAAGCCGAGCGCGATCATTTTGAAAAAGCCCAAGTGCCCGATTATCTGCGGAATGAATTTGACCGCGAGCGAGAACGTCTGGTCGTCGTACGATTCAAATGATTCGGGATTGAATTTCAGCACGCGGCGCACGACTTCCGGAAGGATGCCGATGTCGGTGAGGAATACCACAAGCATCGCGCGTTTCTCCTTGAGCTTCACAAGAGCGAGCTTTTCTTTGGTGATAATGCCGAGCGTACCCTGTGCGCCGCAAAAAAGTTGAGTGAGGTCGAACGTCTCTCGCTCTTTGTCCATCACGTTCCAGAGGGTGTAACCCGCAGAATTTTTTGTCACATTCGGTCGCGCGGCCTCAATCTCGGCGGCATGCGCGTCGATGAGTGCGTGTAGTTTGCGGTATATATCGCCCTCAAACGTCTGTTCGCGCTCTTTCTCGGCGAGTTGCGGCATGGAGAGCGGCCGCGCGACGATTTGCGAGCCGTCTGAGAGCACGATGTCGAGTTCGCGGACATAGTCATTGGTTTTTCCGTACCGCAGTGTGAGTTCGCCGCCGGCATTGTTGGAGACGATGCCGCCCATCGCGCATATTTCGCGCGATGCGGGATACGAGGCCAGTATCTTCCCGCTTTTTGCCAATGTTTCCTTCTCAAAATCGCGGTAGTAGACACCCGGCTCGGTGACGGCATAATCGCCGCCGACCTCGATGACGTGATTCATGTATTTGGTAAATACGAGTGAAATAGAATCGGTAAGGTCGCCGCCCGTCATGTCGGTGCCGGCCGAGCGGGGAGTGACGGAGACATTCTCGCCCCTCCCGCACGCCTCGTACGCGTAGCGGACGACCGCGACGACGTCGTCGGCGTCCTTCGGGAACACGACGACCTCCGGCCGCCGCTCAAAAATACTGGTGTCGCGGCTGTATTTTTCGCGGGTCGCCGCGTCGTCGGCGACATCGCCATTGATGATGCGTGCAAGTCTCTCCGAAAGGAGCATGCGGAAAGTATAGCAACAAAAAACAAGAGGCCGCCTTGCGGCGGCCTCGCGATCGGAATCTGTTAGCCGAGGATGGCTTCACCTTCGAGCAGTCCGGCACGGACCGGAAAATCCAATCCCAGCCGGCCCTCCACCGTCTTTTTGTATAGGGCCCGCATGGCAGCTTCATTTTCGGGAGAAAGTTTGCCGAGCTGATTGCCGCCCCAGATGAGTACATGTTTCGCTTGGGTGTCCCACGCCAGCCGCATCACTTCTCCGAGGAGTGCCGAGGTGATACGTTGCCCCGGCCTGAATGACTGGTAGTGAAAGCAGTGGAGCTCGAGCCAATGTCGCTGGAACGCGATGACACTGCGCACCTTACCGTCTTCTTCGGCTATGCCGGCATCGTAGCCCCGACACTCGAGGCGCGCCAAGAACTCACGGTCATCGGCGATGCTCTGGATATCCTTGGTCATCACGTAGAAGAAACTGTCTTCGATCGGCTTGCGAGCCATGGCGAGAAGCATCGTCTTGAACTCGTGGGCTATGTTCGGGTCCTCGGGTGGACGATGAAACACGAAATAGTACCGCATGTGACCTCTCTGCGTTGCTGGCAAAGGTATAGCATCGCGCACCTTATGTGTCCAACATTCCCGTTAGTTCCTTTGTGCGGGATATAGTGCACAGAGAAAAAAAGGGGGTAGAATGACGCTCTATGGACCTCAACAAAGTACCGAAGCAATTTTGCGAAAATATCACCGTTGGCTTCTCGCAAGAATCGTTCGTCATGGGCATGCTCAACGGCGAGCAGGGGACGTTCTACGTGCTGACACCCCAGCATATGAAGCGGCTGTCGCAGTATCTAGCGACACAGGTGGCCGACTACGAAAAGAAGTTTGCCGTAATCAACGCCGAATGGAAACCCGGCATTGAAAGCCCGATTCAGACCAAAGACATTCAGGATAGCGGTAAGTAAGTTAATGGGGCACGCATGAACGTAATCGTTTTAGTTCTATTGACGCAGGCACTGTACACGTCGGCCGACTTGCTCGCGAGGCATTTCATGGGTGCGAATGGGTTCACGCTGAGTAATTTTCTTAGTCCGTGGTTTGTCATCTACTTTGCGCTACGCACGGTCGCGATGTTCGGCCAGTTGTATCTCCTCACGTTCGTGGAACTTGGCAGGAATGCATCGCTCTTTGCACTGGCTTCCATCATGCTCGCCAACCTCCTCGGTTATCTGTTCCTCGGCGAAGTGCTGACGTCGACACAGTACGTGGGTATCATGCTCGCCGTCGTGGCGTTTATTGTGCTTGCACTCAAATAATTCCTCAGGGGCGCCGCGCGGAAAAGACGGCGCGGATGATTTTGTACAATACATAGGTGACGACAAGTAGCGCGAAGTAGAACAGTAGTTTGACGGTGAAGACAAACAGGAGCGCTTGGAGCAAGTAGCGCCATGCGGTCCCAAACAAGCCGTCCTTTTGTGCCGTACTCGAGGAAACAACATTTGACGTACTTGTGCCGAGCACTTCGGGGTCGGGCTTCCGCGCGTCCGCCGCGAGTGATTGGTCGGTAAATAGTGCTTTGTTGAGCCATTCCACGCCAGCCTGACGCAGTCCCTCGGTGGTAGAGGCGACGGTTTGAAAGACGTTCTGAACCGCAGGACTCGACGAAGCAATAATATTTGTCACGACATTCGTGTATTGCGCGATAGGGGAAGGCGGCGCATCGGCGATTGTGATATTCACCAAGTTCGTCTGCGTGTTCGCGATGCCTGTCGTGCCGGAAACATTTTTGAGCGACGCGCCGAAGGTGTGTGTGCCGGCAACCGCCCTCCAATCTGCAGAAACAATCTGCGTTTCTCCCGCGTTGAGTTTGAAATGCTGTGTACCGGTGTCTTTGGCATCAACCGTGAACACGACATCACCTTCGATAGCAGAGGGAGAGCTGTCGTACACGACCGTATAAATTTTCAGCGTCTCACCGGCCTTCGCCTCTGTTTTTGACAGCCACAACGAGCCG
This sequence comes from Candidatus Kaiserbacteria bacterium RIFCSPHIGHO2_02_FULL_55_25, assembly GCA_001781335.1. GTDB lineage: Bacteria > Patescibacteriota > Minisyncoccia > Phycocordibacterales > UBA2100 > UBA10103. Next base: position 21,457 of record MFLL01000025.1, read on the forward strand.
GGAGCAAATCCTGCCGCGGCGGCCGAGGCAAAAACAACGAGCGGAAGTGCATAACTCATTATGCACAAGAGGAGGAGGGAGTGCCTGAAGCGGCTTGCCATTGCTACTTACTATAGCAACTGCCCGAGCTATACACACCTTTGTCCACTCGTAATCCACCCATTTTCCCCATTGACGTCACGTAGGCCGAAAAGTGTGATTCTTCCAGCTTCATGAGGTAGTGCGACACAGTGAGGGGCTTGTTGTCAATCTGTTCCACAGCGTACAGTGCAGAAATCTTGCCGTTGCGAGATTTAGCACCGTATTAATTATTTAGTCAGAACATCTTATGAACAACGTTACAAATCTCGCAGTCGCTTTCGCCCGCCGGTCTTTTGTAGTTATTGCCGCAGCCGCTCTCATCAGCGGTTTTTTTGTTTCTAATGCATATGCGGCGGTCACGACACTTACAGTCACTTCGCCGAATGGCACGGAAGAGTGGCGCGGTACACAGAATATTAATTGGAGTACGACCGGTGGAGCCCCCGGTGACTTGGTGAACATTGTCTACTCTACCGACAATTTTTCTTCACAGGCAGTTATTGTGACGGGCGTTGCATACAATGCTCAGCCGTATAGTTGGGATACGACCTCATTTCCGGAAAGCACAAATTTCAAGATTCGATTCGTTGATGGCTCCGGATTCGTTTACGACACATCCGATGCGGCGTTCACGGTCGATAATAGCGACCCCGTGACGACGGCGACCCCGGTTCCTGCAATTCCCGATGGGCTTGCCGGCTGGTATGTGTCCGTTCCGACAATCACGCTGTCTTGCGACGATGGTGTGATCGGTAGCGGCTGTCTTGCAGGCGGGACACAATACCGCTGGGACGGAGGCCCCTGGACAGTTTATGCGGGCGCATTCAGCCCTGCAGAAGGAACACACACATTGGAATGGTACTCGGAAGACAATGCTGTAGACGCTCTCGGAGCCCACAACGTGGAGGCGGTGCAGTCGCAAGTATTTAAGGTGGACACGACCGACCCGACAGTGGATGTCACGTCTACCACGGCAGATGGTGCATATAACGAGCCGGATGCGATAAACGTGACACTTACGTTTAGCGAAGCGGTGACCACGACAGACACCATCACGGTAACGCTAGAGACCGGAGCTACAGACCGCACTTGTATTGTCCCAATAATGACCAACGCAAGCGTAGGTATATGTACTTACACGGTTCAGGCAGGCGATACTAGCGGTGACCTTTCCGTCAACAGCATCGTTGCGACGACGGGCTCCATTCTCGACGTCGCAGGAAACACCGCCGACGTTTCCCTCGCCTCAAGCAACAACCTCAATGACAATAGCGGCATCGTCATCGACACGACCGCTCCAACGGCGTTTACCACGGGCGCGGTTACGGTAACCGGCGGCACTGTGGTTGCAACATGGTGGAACTCTACCAACACCGGTGCCGACGTAGTTATCCCGATTGCCAACGATGCTTCACTCACGGGCGGCACTGTCCAGATACAAGCAGAAGCAGATGTAACCTTCGAAAATGTCGGTTTCGCTTACACCGTCCTTATTGGGGACTTGGGTACCAATAAAACAATTTCTCTTACCGCCGCGGAGATTGAGGCCATCGCGGGGTTTTCCGAAGGAGATATCGTCACTTTCCGCGCGGTCATTACCGATCTCGCCGGTAACCCGACCACCGGGGCGGACAGCGCTGACACCGAAACAGTCGACCAAATTGCACCTGCAGTTGACGCGGGCACTGACAAAGAGGTCAACGCAATGGCTTCTCAAGACGCAACTACTTCTGACGGTGGTTCTGGCCTCGCGACACACCAGTGGGCAAAAGTTACTGGGACGGGAACAATTACTTTCGGCACACCAACGACAGTGGACACCACTATTTCGGCAAGTGCGGAGGATACCTTCGGTATTAGCCTGACGGTAACCGACGTGGCGGGCAACAGCGCTTTGGACAGCATAGTCTTTGTGTGGGATGTAACGGCACCCCAGCTTACCCAAATGACACCAGTCCCGACTCCGACCAATGACAACACGCCGAGTTGGACATTTGGCGTAGATTTCGTGAGCTCTATCTTCCCAGGTGGTGGCATCTCTTATTCCGGCTCTTGCGGATCAGGAGACCTTGCGACTGCAGTCGCGGGCTCTAACACGACCACGTTCTCGACTCTGGTGGATGGAACCTACTCGAACTGTGCCGTTACGGTAACGGACGCGGCGGGGAACACGAGCTCTGCACTTACTGCGACATCGTTTGAGGTGGACACCGTTATGGCGAATGTCTCTACCATCACCACGACCGACTCAGACTTTGATGGCGAAGTAGATTCAGCCGTCATCGTATTCGACGACGAGGTAAAGGATTCGACGTTTGTAGCGGGGGATTTCACCATCGGAGGAGTAGCGGCGACTACTTTTACGACTGGTTCAGCCAACGACAACACCGTCGTGCTTTCCCATGCGGGAGTAGCAGGCACTAACGCCAAGACTGTTTCCTATACACCCGGGACAGCCACAGACCTTGCCGGCAACTCTCTCGGCGCGATATCGCAGACTTCGACCGACGCGGCAAAGCCGGTGCTTCTTTCGGCTCGCACAGTAACAACAACATCCGTTGAAGCTATGTTTTCGGAGGACCTTAATGGCGGCACGGTTAACGGTAGCGGTAACGAGTTTACAGTAGCCGGGGTCTTGGCAACTGCCGCTGCCGAGCACGGCTCTGACGACGGCAGGGTAGTCCTCACTGTCGCGGCAATGGGAACAGGAGATGAACCTACGGTCAAATACGAACAAGTTGATACGCTCGCGGACTCCGCTGGAAATACGGCAGTAACACCGACAACCGTGACAGCAGTAGACGGAGTAGCCCCGGTTCTCTCTGTGGTGACGATAAAATCCGATAACGATGTCGACACTGCTGCGCCGGAGTGGGCAAAGGTGGGCGACACTGCCACTCTCACGTTTACCTCCAGCGAGACAATTACGACGCCGACAGTCTCAATTGACGGAAATGCCGCGGCGGTATCGAATTCCGGAAACGACTGGACGGCTACATACACCTTCAGCGGTGGAGAGGACGAGGGAACGATTCCGTTCTCCATAGCGTTCGCCGACGACGCATCTCCGACACCGAATACAGGGACTACGGTTACCGCAACGGACGATGCGTCCTCGGTTTTCTTCGATGAAACGAACCCAACCGTTAACGCGGGTACGGACAAGGAAGTCAACGCGCTCATTACGCAGGATGCTGACACGTCTGACTCTACTCCAGCCTCGGGCGTTAACACCTACACGTGGGCGAACCAGACCCCGGGAGTGGGCATAATAACGTTCTCGAACCCGAGCGGCACTGGCACAGGCGTTGATACCAACATCTCAGCCGACACTGACGGAACGTACACAATTCGTCTTACAGTCACCGACAACGCAGGTAACAGCGCGTTCGATGAAATTACTTTCATCTGGGATACGACCCGACCCGAAGGTCTGACCTCCGTGCCGTCAGACGACACTACCGGCGTCGCACTTGCCGCAGGCACCGCAACAGTTCTGTTTGATGAAGACATCGTTCTTCTTGACTCCTCGCGCGTACTCTTTGTCGACGACTCCAGCGAGAGTTCATACAAAGGCACAGTTGCCGTCTCTGGAGGTAACGGCAATTCCGCGACGTTGAACATTGACTACACCGGTTTGGCGTACGGTACGAAATACCGTATCCAAGTGAAGCCGGGCGCCATAAGCGATGTTGCGACCAACGGCCTGCTGTCGAATTTCACAGCGCGCTTCACCACTATCATCGACACGGTAGTGCCGGTAGTGAACTCTGCAAGCGCGGGCACGATTACGACAACGGGCGCGGTACTCTCGGTAACGACGAACGAAAGCGCGGCTTGTAGCTACGCGACTACTGATTCTGCGTACGGCAGTATGACCGCATTCGACGGACCAAACACTGGGACGGCGCACACGGCAACACTCACGGGCCTCACGCCGTCAACCGGCTACGACTACTTCATCCGCTGTGCCGACACCTCCGCGCAGACCAACACGATGACGACATCGGCGCATGTGTCGTTCACGACACTTACGCCCGACACGACCGCACCGTCAATTACAAACATCCAAGCCGGTTCGATTACGCAAACAGGTGTGACAATCACGTGGGCCACGGACGAGAACGCGACTTCGCGCGTGGAGTACGGGCTCACATCGAGCTACGGCACGCTTTCTGCCGCCGACGGTTCAGCAGACAACACAAGCCACTCGGTAGCTCTCACGGGTCTCACCGCGGGCACGACCTACCACTTCCGCGTACTCTCGACTGACGGGGTGTCAAACGCAGGCACATCGGTAGACGGCACCTTCACTACCTTGGCGCCGGACCCTGACACCGCAACGCCTCCGGTACCATCCATCACGACAGGCACAGCGACGGTAAACTCCGATTCCTACACCATCTCCGGTACGGCGGGCGCCGACACACCGTCTCCGACCGTCCGTACCGTCTCCGTCTACAACGGCGCGACTCTCGCAGGTACGGCGGTCGTCCCAATCGGGCAAACAGGTTGGAGCGTATCGGTCACGTTGACTCAAAACGCGACGAGCACGTTTACCGCAATCTCGGCTGATGCGACGGGCAATGTGAGTGCCGCGAGCGCTTCGGTAGACATCGGTGAAAGCGACACCATCGGAACAGATACAACGGCCCCCGATGCGCCGGTAATCGATCTTGGTATTGACGGCATAACGGTAGACGCCGACACGTACGAAATATACGGAACCCTCACTGATGATGGTGGAGTGCGCACGGTCTCCGTGTTCGAAAGCGGCTCTGTAATCGGCACGGCAGTACTTCCTGCAGGACAAACTGACTGGGCGGTAACAGTGACGCTCCTTCAGGATAACGACAACATCATCACCGCCAAAGCGACCGATGAGCCGGGTAACACCAGTGCCGAGAGCGACAGTGTGACCGTAACTGAGGCAACAACCGCTGATGCGACCCCGCCAGTCATCACCCTTTTGGGTATTAATCCTCAAACGCTGACGGTTGGAGACGCCTATACGGAGCTTGGCGCAACGGCGTCAGATGATGTTGATGGTGACATATCCGGAAGCATTGACATTGATGATTCCGCGGTAAATATGGCGGTAGCAGGCACCTACGTCGTTACTTACAACGTTTCAGATGCTGAGGGCAACGATGCCACTGAAGAAACTCGTACAGTAATAGTAGAAGCGGCATTTGACGACACAGCGTCGCTTGCGGTGACCGACATTGACGCGGTGGATACCTTCGCGACGGCGGACGACACGTACGGCAACGGTTGGTCGTGGACGTTCTACATCACCGTACCGACGAGTGAGCCGGAGTTCGCGATGAAATTCGCAGACTTCACAAGCGGCGGGAATACCATTCTCGCGGCCAGCAACATCCGTTACTACAGCGCGCAGTCTACCGAAGCGGACACGACAGGGGAGGCGGTGACCATCGCCGGAGCCAATACGTATCCGGGGAACATAACTCTCGACAGTGACTTGGACGCAGGCACCGCAGGAAGACAGATAGCTGTCACGGTGGAAATGAAAGTACCGGTCGGAAGCGCAGGCGGCTCGTACTCGGCGCAATACGGGGTAAGTTCGGATACCATCTAATTCTCCCAGATACATCCGTATGAAAAAATATCTACTCGTTGCGCTCCTCTCCTTCACCTTGGCAATCCCTGTTTACGCCTCTGAAGTGACGGGTACACTCTCGACAGGCATCTCGACCGGAGTCGAAGGTACCGTGGCACAGACGCCCGTGGCTTCACCCGTCGCCGGCACATACACGTCGGTCCAATCGGTAACGCTTACCGCGACTGGCGCAAACTCCATTCTCTACACGACGGACGGTTCTACTCCGTCGTGTACGACAGGTACGACGTACACCGGCGCTATCGCAGTCGGCTCGTCGTTGACTATCCGCGCGATAGGTTGCTACAACAACGTCGCTTCTCCCGTCGGCATCTTTGCCTACGGCATAAACATCCCACCGGCTCCTTCCGGAGGAGGTGGCGGAGGTGGGGGGGGGCCTTTGCCTCCGTCTACACCTGCAACAGGAAATGGTGACCTCAACAATGACGCCGCAGTAAACCTTCTCGACTTCAATGCACTCTTTGTTGCGTGGGGTTCGACTGGCTCAAATGTACCGGCGGACCTCAATCACGACGGCGTTGTGGACCTCTTGGACTTCAACATATTATTCGTAAATTGGACCGGCTGATATATGCGCACATTACTTACAGGAATTGTTTCTCTCGGCATGCTCGCAAGCGTGGGTATCGCCGGCGCTTCAACAATCGTTCTCAGTCCCTCAACGGTATCTGTAACAAAAGGACAGACATTCTCGGTTCTTGTCAGCGTCGACCCTGCGGGGGTAAAGCTCTACACGGTAAAAGGTGTCGTTACCTATCCTGCAGACATGCTTGAAGCGACATCCTTCACCTTCGCTGCGGGCACTCCGATGTGGATTCCTCTCTCACAATCCGGTTACGACAGCATGACT
>MFLL01000026.1 GCA_001781335.1 Candidatus Kaiserbacteria bacterium RIFCSPHIGHO2_02_FULL_55_25
CGCGTTCATGATATCCAACAGCGATACGGACACCCGCGGAAATTATCAAAATCCGCCTGAGATTCTTGGTGCCCTTTATTTATTATCTACTACGACGATGCCGGAATTGGGAACTTTTTGCATAGCGTTTTGACCTCGGCGTGGATTTTCTTGAACTTCGGGTTCGCGTGCGCACTCTTTTTGAACTCCGCGAGGTACGGCTTGCGCTCCACCTTGTCCGCCGGAAGTTGCTCGTCTTTGATATCTTCCATCACGTCGGCGATCCAGTTGCCGATTTGTTTCATCTGCGGCTCTTTCATGTTGCGGGTCGTGACCGACGGCGTGCCAATGCGGATGCCGCTCGGGTAGAAAGGCGACATCGGTTCATCGGGAATCGTATTTTTATTAGTAGTCAGTCCGATTGCATCAAGTGCGATCTCAAGGATTGCACCACGTCCCGTGCCGCATTTTACGAGGAGCATGTGATTGTCCGTACCGTTACTCACAATCTCGATGCCGCGCCACATCAATGCGTCACCGAGTGCTTTTGCGTTCTTTACGATTTGTTTGCCGTAGGCGCGGAATTTCGGCGTCGAGGCTTCCTTGAGTGCGACCGCAATGCCGGCAGTCGTGTGATTATGCGGTCCGCCCTGCAAATTCGGGAATATAGCGCGATCAATTTTCTGAGCGAGCTCGGGGTCTTTCTTCAAGCCCTTCTCGGTGACCATGATCATGCCACCGCGTGGTCCGCGAAGAGTCTTGTGCGTCGTCGTGGTAACAATGTGTGCATACTTGACCGGGCTCGTGTGGGCGCCCGCGACGACGAGGCCGGCGATGTGCGCGATATCGGCCGCCAGGTAGGCACCAACCTTGTCGGCAATCACTGACAATTCTTTGAAGGGAAACTCGCGTACATAAGCGGTCGCACCGACCCATATGAGCTTCGGTTTATGCTCAAGGGCCAAACGCTCGATTTCTTTCAAGTCGAGGTAGCCGTCGGGCTTTACGCCATATTGCACCGCTTTGTAGAACATGCTCGTCACGTTGGCTTTCCATCCGTGCGTGAGGTGACCACCCGCGGTGAGCAAGTGTCCCATGATGGTGTCGCCGGGCTGGCAGGTGGCGACATAGACAGCAAAATTGGCGGGTGAACCTGAATACGGCTGGACATTGACGTGCGGGACCCCGAAGAGTTTCTTGGCGCGATTACGCGCGAGGTCCTCGATTTCGTCTATGACTTCGTTGCCTCCGTAGTAGCGTGCGTGCGGGTAGCCTTCGGAATATTTGTTGGTGAGTATTGAGCCCATCGCTTCGAGCACCGCTTCGGAAACGATATTTTCCGAAGGAATAAGCTCAACGCCTTCAGACTGTCTTTTGCCCTCGGCGAGCAGTTCCTGGTATATTTCCTTGTCTTGTTTCTTAATGTGTTGGTATTTTTTCATAGCGGGATGATATCACGCCGCTGTGCCGTGCAATTTCTTGTTGTACCCGCCCGCGACGGTGAGCTCGGCCTTGATTGGCGGGTGCGGGTCGTAGCCGGTGAGCTCGATATACTCGGGCTTGAACTCCTCCAGCGACTTGAAGTCATGATTGAATTTTACGGCGGGGAACGCTTTCGGCTCGCGGACAAGCTGCTCTTCAATCTGGCTGCGGTGATTCTCGTACATGTGGAAATCGCCGAACGTGTGGACAAATTCTCCCGGCTCGCGCCCGAGTATCTTTGCGATGATTGCGGTGAGGAGCGCGTAGCTCGCGATGTTGAACGGGACACCGAGGAACATATCGGCACTGCGCTGATAGAGCTGGAGGCATACGCGGCCATGCTTGATGTTGACCTGATACATATTATGGCAGATGGGGAAGCGTGCGCCTTCGCCGGGCTTCGCCATTGCATACATGTATTCGGGATTCCACGAGGTGACAAGCGTGTTGTGCGCATCGGGGTCTTTGCGAAGCTCGTCTATGACCCAGCCGAGCTGGTCGACGGCGCGCCCGTCGCGGGCTATCCAGCGTCGCCAGTGCTCGCCGTAGATGTGCGGAAGCTCGCCGTGCTCGCGTGCAAAGGTGGCGTCGTCTTTGATTTTTCCGATGAACTCGTCTTTGGTCATGTCGGACTCTTCGCCGCGGTCGACTTTCTCTTTGTATATTTTGTACGGATAGTCATCCCAAATGTGGACGTTGTTATCGACAAGGTACTTGATGTTGGACTGGCCCGAGAGAAACCAGTAGAGCTCGTGGATGACGCCGTTCCAGTACACTTTCTTGGTGGTGAGAAGCGGGAAACCCTCGCCGATATCGAAGCGGATTTGCGCGCCGAAACAGCTGTACGTCTTCACTCCCGTTCCGCTGTCCACCTGTTCTTCGCCCGATAGCGTCTTACGCAGGAGGTCGAGGTATTGGTGTTCGGGGTGGCGCATAGCGTAGTTTTTAGTTTTTAGTTTTCAGTTTTGAGCCGGCCCGTGCCTTTTTCTTCTTCGCGGGAACGAAATGATTCCAGTTATCCTTGGCAAACCGGCCGACGTGCCGGTAGTTGCGGCTCGGCGGGGAGGAGAGCATGGAGAACGTTATCTGCGCGATTTCCATGCCCGGCCGCAGAATGATAGGGATGTTGCTCTGATTGGTTATCTCAAACGTGATGTTGAGAAAATGCCCCGGATTGATGATGCCGGCGGTGTTGTGTATCATGAGGCCGACGCGAGCGAGCGATGATTTGCCGCCGACCTGAATGAGAAAGTGGTCGGAGCCGAAAAATTCTTTGGAGAGGCCGAGGACTGAAACGCCGGGATGCAGGACGAACTCGGCACCGTCTTTGACCGTGCGCTCGGTCGTCTTGGCGTACACCTTTTTCGACGGGTCGACGAAGTGGGTACTGCTCGCATCGTTCTCGATGAATCTGTTGCCGAGCGTGATGTCGTAGCTCGCGGGCTGGAGGCGCTTCTCATCAAAAGGCTTCAGGGTGATGTAGTTGCCCTTGATTGCTTTCTTGATGTCGATGTCGGAGAGGAACATAGGGTTACTCGGTGGCGGTGTGTTGCGGAGCCCGGATTTTCTGCTGAAAATCCTTAATCCTCGGCTCTTCGCCTGCGGGAGACTCCGCAACACACCGCCACGCTCGTTTGGGTTGATAGGACATATGATGTCATTCTACGGTGAATATCTTGTCCGTGCCATAGTATTCTCTCCAGTGGGAATTATAGAACTTGAACATGCGCTCAAGGCGGTCTTGCGGCAATTCTCGGACGCCGAGCGATTCCATGAGCGAGGCGATGCTGGCGCGGGCTTCACCGAGCAGTGTTTCGTCGCTGACCATGCGCTCGAATTCGGCGAGCCAGCCGTAACCGGCGTTTTTGTCGAGTGTTACGTTGACGCCTTTGCACACATATTCCTCGCGCAAACGAGACCACTTTGCTTGAACCTGGAAACCGGAGGCAATGATTAACTTATCAAGTTGTTCGATAGATTTTATTCCAGAGGAAGGGTCCATCTTGTTCTCAAGTTCCATCCGAGAGATACCATTTTCACTTGTTGTTTCGTCGACGGCAACTTTAATAACCAAAATTACTTCACCACTTTTGTCGCGCGTTCTGACAGAATACGTTTTAGCGCGTCTGGCTAAATCAAGAAATTTACGCCGAGTATCCTCTGGGAACATGGGTGAGAAGTAGTCCGATAGCTTGTGCAAATCCCCCCCCTCGAAATAATGATTGAGCTGCTCATTCTTCGATTGAATCATGCACGCAGGGTCCAATTTTTTCATCGCCGCACGCACCTCATCGGCCCGCTCTGAGCTCCCGAGCAACGCTTTTATCTCGACTTCATAACTTTGCATCGAAGACATTATAGGACACCTGCCCACACAAAATGCAGTGAGGTCTGACCTCACTGCATTTTGTGCTACACTAGGGATATGGCACGCAGAATGAGTTTTGCGGTAGACGAGTGGTATCACTGTTACAACCGCGGGGTCGACAAACGGGACATATTCAGTAACGAGCATGACGCGAATCGATTTCTTATGCTCCTCTACCTGGCGAACAGCGATAGATCGGTTGATTTGTATAACGAACGTAGGCCTCAGGTCGAACACATCATTGGATCGGATCGAGGCCTTCCACTCGTCTCCGTTGGCGCATATTGTCTTATGACGAACCATTATCACTTACTGCTCAAGGAAACGTCTGCGGGCGGGATTACAGCTTTCATGAGAAAGCTCGGCACAGCCTATACGATGTATTTCAATGCCAAGTATGAGCGGGTAGGACACCTATTTGCCGGTCCGTTTCGGGCGCGACATGTCGGAACCGACAGATATTTTCAGCGTGTAATTCAGTACATACACTGCAATCCTGCCGAGCTGTACGAAAAAGGATGGAAACGGGGAGAAGTCGGAAATATTGCAAAGCTGGAGGAAAAACTCCTCGCCTATGCATATTCGAGCTTTCTTCCGTTTACCAATAAAAATACCCGCAGCGGTGTGCTTGGTTCTGATGTCTTTGATATAGCCCATGAGTTACCACCGAGGAAAATGCTCGAGGAAGCACGTGCGTATTACGCGGATCTATCAGGAGAACGCTTCGAACGGTAATGCAGGGAGGTCAGACCTCACTGCATTGGTGGTGGATGGTATAGTGGGTTGATGGAAGAGCCGGTAATTGCTGCGGTGGTAGCTATGGGTAGGAACCGCGAGTTGGGAAAAGACGGCAAGCTACTTTGGCAGATTCCCGAAGACCTGCGGCGATTCAAAGAACTGACCAAAGGGCACCCCGTCATCTTGGGGCGCAAGACATTTGAATCCATCGTCAGCTACCTCGGCGGGCCGTTGCTGGAGCGGACGAACATTGTCGTTACCCGTTCCTCGACTCCGCTCGGAATAAACGGCCCTAACGTGATTGTTGCGCACTCGGTGGAGGAGGCGCTTGCCAAAGGAAAGGCCCTAGACGCGCTGGTTTTCGTGGGCGGCGGCGCGCAGATATACGAAGCCGCGCTCCCGTACACCGACAAGCTCTACCTTACGCTCATTGACGACGAGAAGGAAGGTGACTCGTTTTTCCCCGCCTACGAGACCGAATTCACTCAAGTCGTGCACGACGAGGCTCATGAGTGCAACGGATTGAAGTACCGGTGGGTCGATTTGAACCGGAAATAGCGTGCGGTAAGTTGATTCTTGATTTTCTTGGTGTACGCTGAAGGTCGCGCAACTCGAACGGGAGGATATCCCCATGGCCGAGAAACCCTGCCCCGCCTGTAGTGGCGCGGGTGAGAAGCACACAAGTATCGGAGCGTTCAAATTCAGGGGCATTTGTAAGGTGTGTCAGGGTGCGTGTTTGCTGCCCTCCGACCACCCGGCATTCACGGCTAAGGCCGTTGTCGCTTCGCAGGCGACGTCCGCACCCGAATCCTGACCGCCCGACGGTTAATCATCAGTCAAAGGAGGCCCGCAAGGCCTCCTGTTTTTTTGGTCTGGTACACTAGCCTTTATGAATGAGCGCACTGAGCCGAAGAAACGTAGGATGAGTACTCATGCCAGAGTGATGCTACGCGGCGCCGAGGACGACACGTTCGCAGAGCGAGAGAGGGCTGATCATTATGCCTATTACGATTCGAGCGAGCAGAACTTTGATGCGTTCTTTGCCGAAGTGTTGTTGCCGTACAAGAGTATCCGCGAGTATACGGAAGCACACTACGGCGAAAAGAAGGGAAAAATGGTGGCCGTGGAATTTGGCGGTCCTGCGCGGAAGCTCTTTGCCGGCATGACTGACCACGGGTTACTCGGGCGCAGTGCGGGCTTCGTTCTGCATGATGCGCGCAGCGACGATGAGAAGGCGCGAGACTCAGAGCGACACCACAGCGTCATTGAGGCCGATGTATTTTTCAAGAAAGGGGTGGCGGGACTCTCGTGGCGTACCGTCGAAGAATGGGTACGGCGCAACGGGAAGCCCGATATCGCGATAGAAAGGATGGTGCAAGGCGTCGATTTGATACGGCGCGCCGACCTGTATGTCGCAATAGTCAAACGGTGGCTTTCACAGCTCGCGGAGCGCGGGACACTTTTGGCGGAAATCCCGCGGATGATGCCGCTGGAAGAGCGCAAGAAAGTCGCACAGCTTCTCCAAGATGACAGCCTTCAGGGCGAAGAAGTTGTTTTTAGCAAAGACAAGACACGTTTCCTTTTTCGTCGCGCAGTATGAACAACGCATTTCCATGGTACGTGCTCACGGGCGGACCGTGCTCAGGTAAGACTGCGCTGATAGATGAATTGAAGCAGAGAGGGTATTCGGTTTTCCCGGAGCCGGCTCGTATCGTCATTGCCTCCGAGTTGGCGCAGGGCAAGAGTATTCAGGACATACTTGCGGACTCGCGCGGCCTACAACACAAAATACTCGCTCACTATCTGGAACTCGAAACTGAGGCGCCGAAAGACCAGATACTGTTTCTTGATCGCGGAGTTCCTGACGTCGCTGCGTATTACCGGAAGTTCAATCTTTCTAGCGATGAGGTGCTAAAAAATGCGCTCGCGTCCGTGCGTTACCGTGAAGTGTTTCTACTGAACATGATTGAATTTGTGAACGATGCAGAACGGTACGAGACGCCTCAGGAAGCGGCAATTTTGCACCGGTATCTGCGCGATGCATATACGGAGCAGGGGTATGACGTTATCGAAGTTCCTGTAGTGCCGGTGCCCGAGCGCGCGGATTTCATACTTAAGAATCTTTGATATGCTGATGTCTCTATGAGTAAAGCATTCGTCGGCATTGTGATGGGCTCGGATAGCGACCTTGCGGTGATGGCGGATGTGGCAAAGGTGCTCGAACAGCTCGGCGTGGAAAGCGAGATGCGCGTGCTCTCGGCGCATCGCGTACCCGAAGACTTGGTGCGCTGGATAGCTGATGCCGAAAAGCGCGGATGCAAAGTCTTCGTCGCGGGTGCGGGCATGGCCGCGGCACTTCCTGGCACCGTTGCCGCGCACACCTCACGTCCCGTCATCGGCATACCGCTCACCTCGGCGCAGAGCGCACTCGGCGGGCTCGACGCACTGCTCTCTATTGTCCAAATGCCGCCTGGCGTGCCTGTCGCGACCGTCGGCCTCAATGCCGGAAAGAACGCGGGCGTCCTCGCCGCGCAAATCATGGGAACAGAACACTCTGATATTCTTAAGAATGTGAGAATGTTTAAGGAGAAGCAGGCGCAAGACGTGCTTGGCAAGGACAAGAAACTGCAGGAAAAAGGCTACAAGAAGTATTTGGAGGAGAAGAAGAAATAGTATGGGCGATACGGGCGATTATCGGGTATCCGTCAAAGCCGTCGTGTATCGTGAGGACGGAACAATATTGGCAATACGACGCAGTAAGACGGCGCCCACAAGGCCGCTTCAGTGGGACATACCGGGAGGAGAGTTAGAATACGGCGAGTCTTTGATAGACGGGGTTAGAAGGGAGACAAGGGAAGAGACGGGCTTGGAGGGGGAAAAAGTTGACTTGTTGGATGCGATTGCCAGATTTAATGATAAACAGGAGTTTTGGACGGCGATTTGTTATGCGGTGAAGGCGGAAACAGCGGACGTGAAGTTAAGCTATGAGCACGATGACTACCGGTGGGTGACTCCGGAAGAATTTGAAGTCATCCAACCTTCGTCCCGCAACACGGAATTTGTCGCAGCTTTTGCAAGGCGAAAGGGCGAATTTATAGTATGAAATCAGCAAGCGCGTATGCGAAGGCCGGCGTGGATTACACAAAAATCGAGCCCTTCAAGCACGCGATGATTGCGGCGGGCAAGAAAACGCTCACGTTCCCCAACAAGCGCGATGTGTATATCAACAGCGACGTCCTGCATTCGCACGGCGGGGTTTTTGAGTATCGCGGCAAAGAAAAACATTTGTGGTGCAACACGCAAGAGGGCTTGGGCAACAAAAACTGGATTGCGGAGTGGATGTACCAGAACGCCGGCACAGGGAAGACGTATTACGAAGGCATCGGCGTTGATGCTGCGCTCATGGCCGTCAACGATGTCATCGCGCAGGGCGCGATGCCGGTCGTGTACACCGACGAAGTCGCCGCAGGCGATTCCGAGTGGTTTGCCGATGAGAAGCGTGCCAACGACCTCGCGAGCGGTTTTCTCAAGGTCTGCAAAGAGGCGGGCATGGCGCTTCCGGCCGGAGAGTCGCCGGCGCTCAAGTATCTGGTCAAAGCAGAGCCACCGGTGAAAAGCGCTCCGTCGCTCTCCGGCTGTGTCACGGCCATCATCGCGCCGGCGAGCAGGCTCGTCACAGGTACCAAGCTGCAACCGGGCGACGCCATTATCGGTGTTACGTCCTCCGGCATCCACGCCAACGGCATCTCGCTCGTCATCAAAAAAGCGCTGGAGTTGCCGGAGAAGTTTCTTACCAAGCTGTCCAACGGCAACACGCTCGGCGAGGAAACGCTTATCCCGACGCGCTCGTATGTCGCGCTCATTGAGGCGCTACTCGATGCTGATGTGGATATTCACGCACTTCTGCCGGGCACAGGGAGTGGAGTCGCAAAAATAGCGTTTGACAGTCGACCGGCGACCTACCGCATCCACGGTTGGGGCGAAGTACCGCCGCTGATGCAGTTCATGCAGAGCATCGGCGTGTCGCTTGTGGATTGTCTCAAGTCGTTCAACTGGGGGATGGGGTACTATGTATTGGTTCCACAGAGCGAAGTCCAAAGAGTACTCGCGCTTGGGAAGAAAGCAGGATATGAATTACTGCAAGTCGGGGTCGTCGAAGAAGGCGAGCGGCAGGTGATATTCGAGCCCGAGAATATCGTCCTCCCTCCGCCCGGAGAATAACACTCCAATATTCTTAAGAATGTGAGAATGTCATATATGACCGAAGTACTCAAGGAAACAAATTTCAAGAATCTGGGCATGAAGAAGACCGGCAAGGTGCGGGATATTTATGATTTGGGCGACAAACTTATTTTGGTGACAACCGACAGACACTCGTCGTTTGACCGCATTATCGCGCATATCCCCAGCAAGGGGCAGGTGCTGAACCAAATCAGCGCGTGGTGGTTTGAGCAGACCAAAGACATCATTCCCAATCAGGTGCTTGCGGTGCCGGACGAGAATGTGACGGTCGCAAAGAAATACAACATGGTGCCGGTGGAGGCCGTGATGCGCGGATACCTTACAGGTGTCACCGACACATCTATCTGGACGCGCTATCAGAAAGGCGCGCGCGATTTTGGCGGCATCACACTGCCCGACGGGATGAAGAAAAATACGAAACTCCCCAAGCCTATATTCGACCCGACGACCAAAGAGGATGCGCACGACCGCGCCATCACGCCGGAACAAATGATTGCCGAGGGGCTCATCACGAAAGAGCTTTTGGATGAGGTGCGGGAAACGGCGACGAAGCTCTTCTTGTGCGGGCAGGAAGTCGCAGCAAAAAAAGGTCTCATTTTGGTGGATACCAAGTACGAATTCGGGACCGACGACAATGGTAAACTTTTTTTGATAGACGAAATTCACACGCCCGACTCGTCACGCTACTGGCAAATAGAGGGCTACGAGGAGCGCATGACCGCGGGCGAAGAGCCCAAGAGTTTCGACAAGGAATTTCTGCGTTTGTGGTTCAAGGAGAACTGCGACCCGTACAAAGATGCGGTTTTGCCCGAGGCGCCGAGCGAGCTTGTGGAAGAGCTCTCGCGTAGGTATATTCGCATGTATGAACAGCTCACGGGGTCGAGCTTCAAGGCGGGCGAAGAGCCAATCCTCCCGCGCATCGAGCGCAATCTCAGCGGGTATGCCTCTTGAGGCGTTGACCGCGGTCAGCTCCATAGACGGACGATACCGGGGTGCCAGTGAGGCGCTCGCGCTGTATTTCAGCGAGTATGCGCTGATGCATAAGCGTTTGGTCGTTGAGTGCGAATACCTGATTGCGCTCTCCAAGACACCCAAGACTGGCGTTCGACGATTCAGTGACAACGAGATTCGCCTGCTTCGAAAGTTGCTGAACATATCACTCGAAGACGCTCGCGCCATCAAGGCGATAGAGAAAGAAACCAATCACGACGTAAAAGCGATAGAATATTTCATTAAGCAGAAGCTCGAGAAAACCTCGCTCGCCGATGTCGCCGAGTGGGCGCACTTCGCGCTCACGTCGGAAGACGTGAACAGCGTCGCGCACGGATTTGCGCTCCGCTCTGCTATCGAAGGGGTCATTTTGCCCGCATTGCAAGACGTCGAGAGAGCGCTTATGGCCGAAGTGAAGGCCCATGCAAAAACTCCGATGCTCGCACGTACGCACGGACAAAGCGCCAGCCCGACGACATTCGGCAAAGAAATGCGCGTGTTCCTCGAGCGACTGCGCAGACAGGTGGACACACTCGCGACGGGCTCAATTCTCGTGAAATGGGGAGGCGCGACAGGGAATTACAATGCGCATGTTGCGGCTTCGCCGGAGGTGGACTGGCTACGCTTCGCGAAGCGATTCATCGACGGTCTCAACACGGGAACATCCGGAAAAAAGTATCTCATCAAAATTGTTCTAAATAAGGTGACGACGCAGGTAGAGCCGCACGATACGTATGCGGAGTTGTTCGACAACATGCGCCGTATCAATACGATACTCCTCGATTTCTCGCAGGACATATGGCGCTACATTTCCGACGGGTGGGTCGTGCAAAAGCCCAAGGCCGGCGAGGTGGGCTCGTCTACCATGCCGCACAAGGTGAATCCGATAGATTTTGAGAATGCGGAAGGCAATCTTGGCGTGGCCAATGCGCTCTTCGAGCACTTCTCGCGCAAGCTGCCCGTTTCGCGCCTCCAGCGCGACTTGTCGGATTCAACGGTCAAGCGCACGTTTGGTTCAGCATTCGCGCACTCGGTCATTGCATACAAATCGCTCGTGCGCGGCATGGGGAAGGTGAGTGTGAACAAGAGGGCGATGCTTGATGCACTTCGCGCACATCCCGAAGTGCTTGCGGAGGCGATACAAACGGCCCTGCGCCGCGAAGGAGTACCCGTCCCATACGAAAAGCTCAAAGAGCTCACACGCGGGCGGGAAGTGTCGCTCGGTGATTTTGCAAAGTTCATCAACGGACTCGACATCAGCGACAAAACAAAAAAGCGCCTCAAAGCGCTCCGTCCCGAGACCTACATCGGCCTTGCCGACAAAATAGCCCGCTCACTGTAGCTTCTTCTTGTTGTTGCGCGCTTCGTATTTTTTTTCAAGCACGTTCGCAAGAGCAAGCCACCTCTCAGGTATATTTTGCCAATTTTCCGGACGTGAAAGAACCAATCCCTCAAGTTCAGGAATTTCTTTCCCTTTGTATTCTTTTTCCGCATCGGACACTGTTGTCTTGTTGACACCGACCCGGTCTGTCCATTCGCGTACCTGTGAAATGAAGTATCGAGCGGCACGGGTTGTACCGCGTATTTCCGTGACCGGCTCGCGGGAAAACCTGCTCGAAAAGTCCTTAGCCATATACAGATACTATCACTGCTTCAACCCGAGTCCTTTGCGGATGAGGTACATGTTTATGGCGATGAGCGCGGCTATCATTACCGCGAGGACGGCGAACGAAATCCACAGCGCTATATCGGCAATGCCGAGGAAGCCGTAGCGGAAGCCGTTGATGAGGTAGAAGATGGGGTTCACGTAAGTCACGTACTGCGCCGCGACAGGCAGGGAGTGAATTGAATAGAAGACGCCGCCGAGGTAGACAAGCGGGGTGAGTACGAACGTCGGCACGATGTTGATGGCGTCTATGGATTTTGCGTAGACGCCGTTGACCAGTCCCGCGAGCGCAAAGACGATTGCGGTGAGTATCGCGAATACGAGAATGATGGCGAGGTTGAATATCGAGAGGTGCAGTCCGGTGAAGAAGACCGAAATCATGAGCACGAGCGCTCCGACAAGCACGCCGCGGATAACGCCGCCCGCGACGAAGCCCGCAATAATGAGCCACGGCGGCATGGGGGAGACGAGCATTTCGTCGATTGAGCGGGCGAAGAATTTAGACTGGAAGAAGGTGAACGAGCTGTTGGCGTAGGCATTGGTGACGATGGCGAGCATCACAAGCCCCGGCACGACGAACGACATATAGTCCACCCCTTGCATTTGCCCGATGCGCGAACCGAGCACTGTGCCGAAAATCAGGAAGTAGAGTGCGGAAGTGATAACGCTCGGGATGAATGTCTGCACCCAGATGCGGAAAATGCGGACCATGTCCTTGCGGAGCATCGTATAAAACGCGGTCCATTGTGCGTAGGCAGGCATATTATTTTTCTTTGGTGAGGTCCAAGAAGACTTCCTCGAGTTTGCTGCCGCGATAGCTGCCTGCGGCCTGACCCTTGTCGTCGTGCATGGCGAGGATTTCATTCATACTTCCGTTGGCCACAATTTGCCCTTTGTTGATGATGGCGACATGCTTGGCGAGCTGTTCGGCTTCTTCGAGGTAGTGCGTGGTCAGGAGCACGGTGAGCCCGCCCTTGCTTAGCTTGGTGAGGTAGTCCCACATGCTCCGGCGCAGCTCCACGTCCACACCGGCGGTCGGCTCGTCGAGAATGAGGAACTTCGGGCGATGTACGAGTGCGCGGGCAATCATAAGGCGGCGCTTCATGCCGCCGGAGAGCTGCATCGCAGTGCCGTGCATCTTGTCGCCCAATCCGAGGTCGTTCAAAAGTTCCTCTGCACGCGGGATTGCCACATGGCGGGGAATGCCGTAGTAGCCGGCCTGATTGGTGACAATATCAATGGGCTTCTCGAACGGATTGAAATTGATTTCCTGCCCGACAAGTCCGATGAATGTCTTCGCCACTTCCGGCTCTTTGTCTATATCGTGACCGAAGACTTCGACCGTGCCGCTCGTCTTGTTGACCAATCCTGTGGAAATGCCGATTATCGTCGTTTTACCCGCGCCGTTGGGGCCGAGGAGCGCGAAAAAGTCGCCTTCGGGGATTTCGAGCGAGACGCTGCCGAGCGCCGTGACGCCGTTGCCGTACGTCTTTTTGAGGTCTTTGATTGAGAGTGCGCTCGCCATATGACGGCACAGTGTAACACAATGGCTTAATGGCCGGATGAATCCCACTCCGTGATTCCATACGCGGCGAGCTTCTCGCGGAAAAGCGTCTGTATCTTCTCCAGACCCGCCTGTGTCTTGGATTCAAATCGCAGTACGAGCGTCGGCGTATTCGACGAGGCGCGCACCAGCCCCCACCCGTCCTCAAAATAGACGCGGGCACCGTTGATATCCACGACGCGGTTGCCCTCGGCCTTGAAATCAGCGGTGAGCTTCTCGACGATGGCATATTTTTCCTCATCGGTGCTTTTGGCCTGAATGGTCGGCGTGGATACGTAGTACGGCGTACCCGCGACGATTTTGGAAAGCGGTTCATTCTGTGCCGAGAGATATTCCAGCATTTTGAGCGCCGCGAAGAAAGCATCGTCGAAGCCGTAAAAATCTTGTGCAAAAAAAATGTGACCGCTCATCTCACCGGCGAGCGCCGCTTGTTCTTGGGCCAGCTTCGTTTTGATGTATGAATGGCCCGTCCTGCACATGATTGGTACGCCGCCATGCGCCGCGATGTCTTCGGGCAGCGCCTCGGACACTTTGACGTCGAACACGATTTTCGAGCCCGGCTGTTTTGCGAGCACGAGGCGCGAGAGGAGAATCAGGTAGCGGTCGGGCCAGATGGTCGCGCCCGTCTCGTCGGTGAGCCCCATGCGGTCGCCGTCGCCGTCGAAGGCGAATCCGATGTCACAACCGTTGGATTTCGTTTGCTCGCCCGTGTCTTGCATCATTTCGGTGCCGTCTGGATTGGCGGTGTAGTGCGGATAGGTGGCGTCCACTTCGGTATAGCGTTCGACTATCTCGCATCCCGCTTTGCGCAGTAGCGCGGGCGCAAAAAGCCCCGCAGTGCCGTTGCCCGTGTTGACCAGTAGTTTGAATTTCTTGCCGATTTTCACGCGCGAGAGCAAGTCGCTCATGTACAGCTCGACGATATCTTCTTTCTGATATTTCCCGTCGCCCGCGACGTATTCCTCCTTTTCGATTATCGAATACAGGCCCTGCACGTCTTGAGGGAGCAGGGTCTTCGAGAGACCGGTGCCGAGCTTGAGGCCGTTCCAGCCCGCCGGATTGTGGCTTGCGGTAATCATCACAAGCCCCTCTACATTGAAATGGAACTGCGCCCAGTACGACATCGGCGTTGTCACCGTCCCGATGTCCAGCACATCTATACCCGATTCGCGTAGCGCCTTGATAGCGCTTGCATGAAATGCCTCGGATGTCGCGCGGGCATCGTGGCCGACTATCGCGCGCGCGACGTTCTTTTTGCGGAGAATCGCCGCGAAACCGCGGGCGATGTGGTAGATAGAATCCTCATTAAGCTCATCTGCGGATTCGCGCCCGCGGATATCGTACTCACGGAACATTGTCTTTTTGAGCGACGCCATGCAGGCATTCTACCGCAAAAGAATAGCGCTCGCCGACGGTGTCGGCGAGCGCTATCGAGCATTATTCGGCAGCGACCATTGCGGCGTTCTCATCGTGAATGGTCCACGACCTCTGGCGCAGTTGCGCGAGGTGGTCGTCGGGCACTGAGCGGCCCTGCGGGATATAGAGCGCGAACGTCAGAATGCGGGATACTGTGATAACGCAGTCGTGCTGCCGAAGTTTGCTTTCGATGATGCGTCGGGCAGGCTCCGTAGCGAGTGCCCCCGCCTGGCTCTCAATAAGCAGCCATGGCATTCCGAGCATCAAATCGAACATCTGATTGTGCACTAGATGGATGCGGTTGGGTTTATCGGCCTCAGTACCTTCGCCGTCGAGCCATCCGCACGTGTACTCCGTGCACTCCAGCGGCTTCGTGCTGTAAATATCGCACCGCTCGCCGCTCGTGCAGTGTTTGCACTGCGTGAAGACGGGCTTGGACAGTGCCACGACGGTTGAGGCAAAACAGCACTCCGTACAGCCGTCGCAACTTCGTTTTTGCGGTTCTTGCATTATTGTTCCCCCTTTGTCCTGCTGAACTGAATCACTTTTGCGAGTACCCGTCAACGCCGGGCATGTTTCTCCCAATAATCCGCCGATATGGAAACGTAGTCGGCGACACGACGCTCTGCGGCTGCTGCGAGGCGAACAACGAGTTCTTCTCGGGCGCTCTCCGGCGAACCTCCCTTGATGAATATTTCGAGCGCATCAATTTGCGCGGGGTTTGAGAGGGTTAATCGCCGTCCTTTCGCAGCCGCTCGCAGGAGCGTCGGACCGCCAATATCAGTTTTATCAATAACATCCTGAGGATTCGATGAAGGGTCTGCGATTGTTTTCTCTAGCGGATACAACGTCACGTACACCAAATCAATCCGTGGCACGCCAAGTTTCTCGAGCTCGGCCGCATCCTCGTCGCGCGAAAGGAGGCCCGCATGAATCTCGCGGCTAAGCGTCACGACGCGATGCCCCAAAATCGGCGCCCCGACGATTTCCGCCACATCGCGGCACTCTATCCCATTGTCATTCAAGTATTTGGCCGTCCCCGCCGACCCCAAAAGGGCCCATCCCGCCCCCGCAAGCATTTTCCCCAGCCGCACCAGCGGTTCGTCTTTGGTATAGGAGGCCAACAGCGCCGTTCGACGTTGCTCACCGTAAACCGTTTTCATCCGCGGATTGTAGCAAAAATACGGGGTTCCCCAAGACCGTATTTTGCATGGCGGTGATGTTCAAACGTTTTGCAAAACGTAGCAATGAAAACTGCGGTAGAAGGGGCAGTGGATAACGCGCAAGGGGGAGGTGGCAGATGGTACAATACTTTGCATGGATTTCGCACGAGGCCACAATCTGCCGATTGCGATAGGCGGAGCGCTTGTGCTCGTTATTATTGCGGCAGTGTATTTTTTTTATACGCCACAACAGCAAAGTGCTCCCACACCCGTACCCGCCGCTACCACCACCGACATCACGGTTGACGTCTCGGCCGAAGTCGGGGAAGCTGCGCAGACCCCTGCGGACAAGCTACCCGAAACAAATCCGTTTACTGGATACAAAAATCCGTTTGAATAGTATGACGCACGAAGCAAGGCTCACGGCGGTACGTACCCTTGGCGCGGTGGTGCTCGGCGCGCTCTTCGTCCTCTCAGCGGCGCTCGCGAGCGCGCAAGAATCCACCATCACATTCCCCGTAGCCGAGCTCGGCAACTGCGCGAGCAAAAGCGAGTGCCATGCATACTGCGACAATCTCGCGAATATCAAAAAGTGCGTCGCCTTCGCCGAGAGCCACGGGCTCATGAGCGCCGAGGAGGCGCGGCAGGCGCGCGAGTTTGAGCGGCTCGGCGGCAAAGGCCCGGGCGGCTGTACCTCTAAAGATTCGTGCGAGTCGTTCTGCGAGAAGCCGGGCAACATGCGCCAGTGTCTCGATTTTGCCAAGAAGTCCGGCATGATGAACGCCGAAGAATTACAGGAAGCGGAGAAGGTGGCCGCGTACCTCGACAAGGG
>MFLL01000027.1 GCA_001781335.1 Candidatus Kaiserbacteria bacterium RIFCSPHIGHO2_02_FULL_55_25
CTACGAATACCATCAACGTCTCGGGCGAGGGCGAGGTGTTCGCGGTGCCGGATACGGCGACGTTTTCTGTAACCGTGCAGGAGACGGCAAAGGATGTTCAGACGGCGCAAGCCGCCGCGACGAAGAAAAACAACGACATCATTGCCTACCTCAAGGGTGCGGGCATAGACGAAA
Source organism: Candidatus Kaiserbacteria bacterium RIFCSPHIGHO2_02_FULL_55_25 (assembly GCA_001781335.1). Classification (GTDB taxonomy): domain Bacteria; phylum Patescibacteriota; class Minisyncoccia; order Phycocordibacterales; family UBA2100; genus UBA10103. The sequence goes on from MFLL01000027.1 coordinate 175, forward strand.
AAGATATCCAGACGACCGACTACAACATCTATCCGCAGTACGAGTACGGTACGCAGATTTGCCCCATGGGAAGTTATTGTCCGCCCGGCAAACAGACACTCACCGGCTACCAAGTCTCGCAGACGCTCACCATAAAGGTGCGCGACACCAAGAAGGCGGGAGATTTGTTGAGCGGAGTCGGTTCGCGCGGCGCGACCAACGTCTCGGGGCTCTCGTTCACGATAGACGACCAAAAAGCACTGGAGGCGCAGGCGCGCGGTAAGGCCATAAACGATGCGCAGGACAAAGCGGAAGCGCTGGCCAAACAACTCGGTGTGCGACTCGTGCGCATTGTCGGCTTTAGCGAAGGAGGCGGCGGGCAGATCTACTATGCAAAATCGATGGCGCTCGGCATGGGTGGCGATTCCGCCGCCGCACCGTCACCTGAAATAGCGACGGGCCAGAACAAAATCGTTTCGAACGTGAGCATTACGTACGAGATTCAATAAACTTCAGGAGAAGTACACTTCTTTGTAGTGGAGACTCGCGATAATGCGTGTCGCCAAGCGTAGAGCGATGTACATGCCGAGTAACATCAGCGGAGAGAAGGCGAACTGTATCGCTACGATTAAAAGGCCGGCCGTATAGAGCATTTCGGCGATGTTCATTGCAATCCACGCATGCACGAATTTTTTCTCACGACCCGATGGGTGGTATTCTCGGCGCGCACGAATAAGTGAAAACGTGTCAATGATTCGAAATGCTCCGAAGCTCACGAGGAAGTAAGTAATGGTGAGTTGCGTGGAATATATATAGAGAAACATCGTGAAAATAATGGCGACGTCGAGCATGATGTTCAGCTCTCGTTTCGGCGGGAACGCTTTGAGTGAGAAGGAGTAGTCTATCCAGTAGTCGACGAGGTCGATGTAGACGAAGATGAACGCCGCATATTGCCACGGCTCGACGAGATTCGGCCACCACTGGAATCCGAGTCCCAGCACGACCCCTATCATGATGTCCACGAACTTGAGGCTGATATTGGCAAGCTTCCCCATGACGGAAGTATAAGCTACTTTGCCGCCTTGACAGTCGTTGGAAGTGGACTACAATGCACGCACATAACCGCCGGAAGGCGGTTTAAAAATGCCTAGATTTGAGCCTTTATTTCCTACAAACTATCAACTAAAAACTAACAACTATCTTTATGGCTGGATTCGGACAATATTTGAAGGATACGCGGGGGGAATTGCGTCACGTCGCATGGCCGACTCGTACGCAAACTGTCGTCTACACCATCCTCGTCGCGCTTATATCCATCGGAGTTGCGCTTTACCTCGGCCTCTTCGATTTCCTGTTTACGACCGGGCTGGCGCGCCTCGTTGAGGTCTTGCCGAGTGCGAGTCCGATACAGGTGACACAGCAACCGGTCACGACGACCCCGACAGTTAATTTCTCGGTTCCTACCACGACGTCGCAATAATTATTGACTACGAACTACGTTCTACTTACTACTAACTATTCACCATGGCAAAACAAACATACGGCTCCGAGCGGAAGTGGTACGCGGTGCACACGTATTCCGGCTACGAGGATGCGGTCGCGCGCAATCTCAAGCAGCGCATCGACTCCTTCGGCATGGGCGAACAGATATTCAATGTCGTCGTGCCGATAGAAAAGAAAATCAAGATTAAGAACGGCCGCAAGACGGAAATGAAAGAGAAGATATTCCCCGGCTATGTCCTCGTGGACATGATTGCGACCGACGATGCGTGGAGCGTCGTGCGCAATACGCCGCAGGTCACCGGGTTCGTGGGTACCGCCAATCAGGCGGTCCCGCTTTCACAGGAGGAAGTGGACAAAATCCTAAAGCGCTCCGAGGGCGACACCGTGCGTCACGCCATCGACCTTTCGGAAGGTGACGCGGTCATTATTATCGACGGGCCTTTCAAAGATCTCGAGGGCAAAGTGGGCGAGATTGACGAAGAGCGCGGAAAAGTTAAAGTGCTCGTACCCATGTTCGGTCGCGAGACTCCGGTGGAGCTCGAAGCCGACCAAGTGCAGCGAGTATAAGTATCAAATTACAAGAAACAAGTATCAAACAAGTAATAAAGTATCAATACACCAAGTATCAAAGGGAAGCTTCTTGATACTTGCTACCTGATACTTGCTACTTTTTGCGAAGCAAACAATATGGCAAAAGAAATCACAAAAATAATCAAATTGCAGATTGAAGCGGGAAAGGCCACACCAGCTCCTCCGGTGGGCACTGTGCTTGGCCCAGCGGGCGTGAATATCGGCGAGTTCGTCAACCAGTTCAACAACCAGACGCGACCGCTCGCAGGCAACGTCTTGCCGGTCTTGCTCACCGTCTACAAGGACCGCACGTTCACGTTCATCGTGAAGAAGCCGCCGGCCTCGCGCGCTATTCTCAAGAAGCTCGGCCTCGAAAAAGGCTCGCAGAAGCCGCAGAACAAAGTCGGCAAGCTCACCAAGGCCCAGCTCGAAGAGCTCGCGACGGAAAAGATGGAAGACCTCAACACCTCGGACATTGAGCAGGCAAAGAAAATTATTGCGGGCACTGCGCGAAGCATGGGCATCGACGCCGAAACACGCTAGGGCTGACCCCATCTGCGTCGTTACGGGTCCCAAGCCGCGCACTCACCGTACGCTAGTACGGCTCGTGCGCGGCTTTTCCCGTGCCTAGCATCTGGGGCCATCCTAGCGATTTCGGAAATGTTGGGCATAATCAGTGTATGAAGAAACGAATATTTATTGTCATAGACGGCGTCGACGGCTCGGGCAAATCGACCCAGATGCGTCTCCTGAAGAAACGGCTCGGAAAGCGGGCTGTGTTTACATTTGATCCGGGTGGTACGAAAATAGGTATTCGCTTGCGCGGCATGCTTCTGGGGAAAGGGAAGAAACCTTCTCCTCTCACCGTGTTCTACATGTTTCTCGCCGCGCGAGCATCCATCGTGCAAGAAATCATCGAGCCGGCACTCAAGGCGGGAAAGTTGGTTGTGTGCGACCGTTTCGACACATCTACCTACACGTACCAAATGCGTGCGGGCAAGCATCCCGAGTACAAAAAAGCGATTGAGTCTTTTACTGACGCAACAAAGGGAGTACGACCGGACGCATACATTATTCTCGACCTCAATCCTGCGGAAGCCCGTCGCCGCATCGTCGGAGACGGCAACATGGATGTGTACGAGAGCAAACCACTCTCATTCTACCGCGACGTCAGACGGGGGATGAAAGCGTTCAAACCGCGGGGCTCGAAGAAGTATGTGGTGGATGCATCCGGTAGTAGATATGAAGTACATGAGCGTGTCTGGGCTATCGTGAGCCGATTTGTGAAGTAGTTGGTACAATGCCCGCATGAGGGAAATGCTTAAAAAAGTCGTATCGGAGGCACTCAATACCATTGGGATTTCCACGCCGAGCGTTGTCATTGAGCATCCCGCGGAGCTCTCGCACGGCGACTATGCGACGGGCGCGGCTCTGCAGTATGCCAAGCAGGCGGGAATCGCACCACGTGCACTTGCAGAGAAAATAGTTGCGGCGCTCGGCATTGTTGAGGGAGTTTCAAAAGTAGATATTGCAGGACCGGGGTTCATCAATTTTCATCTCGCGCCTGCGACTCTCGCCGCTTCGATTGAGGAGGCGCGCAAGGAGGATATGCTTGTCCTCCAAAGCCTTGGCGACGGAGGATGGGGCGCCAACAAGAATCTCGCCGGCAAAAAAATAATGGTCGAATATACCGACCCGAATCCGTTCAAAGAATTCCATATTGGCCACCTGATGAGTAATGCCATCGGCGAAAGCATTTCCCGTCTCGTGCAATTTTCCGGCGCAGAAGTGAAGCGTGCCAACTATCAGGGCGATGTGGGGCCACATGTGGCGAAATGCATTTGGGGTATGGAACAGGACATGGAGCAAGTTGCTAGCATTCTTCACACCAGCTCTGTCAGTGAAAGGCCCGCGGCTTTACTCGGCGCATGGTACGCCCGAGGCACACACGCATACGACACAGATGAGAAAGTGAAAAAGGTAATCGACGAGATAAACGCAATAGTTTACAAAATTATTGAGGGCCAACCCTCCGGTGATAAACGAGAAGTTCTCATTTCGAACATGTATAAGGCTGGGCGAGAGTTAAGTCTCGCGCACTTTGAGGAGCTTTACGAAATACTGGGTACGAAATTTGATTACTATTTTTTCGAGAGTGCGACCGCTCCGAAAGGACTGGAAATTGTGCGTGCACATCCGGAAGTATTCGAGCAGAGCGACGGTGCCGTCGTGTACAAGGGCGAGAAAGTCGGACTTCACACGCGAGTCTTCATCACCTCGAAAGGGTTGCCGACATATGAGACAAAAGAGCTTGGACTTGCGGAGCTGAAGGCCGAAACGTGGGAGTGCGATACCTCAATCACAATCACTGCACACGAGCAGGCGGGATACTTTGCCGTTGTTGTGGCCGCCATGAAAGAAGTGATGCCCGACATCGCCAAGAAAATTACACACGTATCGCACGGCATGATGCGGTTTGCGGAAGGAAAGATGTCTTCGCGTACGGGGAATGTCATCACGGGCGAATCCCTTCTTACCGATTTGACCGAAGCCGCACAGGAGCGTGCCAAAGAAAGCCGCGCGGACAATGCTGAAACGCTGGCGCAGAATGTCGCCGTCGCCGCCATTAAATATCAAATTCTCAAACAGGGTTCCGGCAAAGATATTATTTTCGACCGCGAACGCGCGCTCAGTCTCGAAGGCGATTCCGGTCCGTACCTGCAATACGCACATGCACGCACACAGCAGGTTCTTGAGAAGGCGAAGGAGCAGAACGTTGCGGCGAAGACGGATAGTGGTGCGGAGCCCAACGAAGTCGCACACCTGCTTCATCGCTTTCCGGAAGTCGTCGAGAACGCCACGACGCTCATGGAACCGCACGTGCTCACCAATTACCTCATCGTACTTGCAGCGGCATTCAACAGTTGGTACGGGCGAGAGCAAATTCTCGATGGTTCGACAAGCTCACCACATAAAGTCGCGCTTACCGACGCGGTACGCCGCACGCTCAAGAACGGCCTATGGATATTGGGCATCCCCGCGCCGGAGAAGATGTAAGGTCGGTGTCAATCCCAATACTTAGTCTAAAGCCTAAGTATTGGGATGACGAGTTAGTCTATGTTGAGGACATTCACTGGTGGTAAACTGCCTCGATGACGCAGGATGAAGCGCTAGCGATTTTGAAGACGGGGCTGAATGTGTTTCTCACCGGCGAACCGGGGAGCGGCAAGACGCACACCATCAATCGTTATGTTGCGTGGCTGCGGGAGCGGGGAGTGGAGTCGGCAGTGACAGCCTCCACGGGTATTGCAGCCACGCATATCAATGGCATGACAATCCATTCGTGGAGCGGCATCGGCATCAAGCGCGAGATGACTGACTACGATATTGAAATGATTCACAGCCGCGAAAAGACGGCGAAGCGCATCGTCTCTGCGAAAGTCCTCGTTATCGAAGAGGTTTCGATGCTCGATGCCGCCACGCTGGAGAGTGTCGATAGAGTGTTGCGCACGCTGCGCAGGCGGCCGCTCATGCCCGAACAGCCTTTTGGCGGATTGCAGGTCATATTTGTCGGCGACTTCTTCCAACTTCCGCCCGTCTCGACGAGCGCGAGCCGAGGCGGACCGGTTTCCAAGAATGAGCAGGCGAAATTTGCATTCGAGTCATCCGCATGGAAGGAAGCAAATCCCGTCGTCTGCTATCTATCCGAACAGCATCGGCAGGAAGACGGAGATTTTCTTGACCTGCTCACGGCAATGCGGCGGGGCACGTTTGGTGCGGCGCATCGCACAAGACTCAATTCGCGTGTCGGCATTCTTTCCAAGCAAACCATCGCGACGCGGCTGTACACGCACAACGAAAATGTCGACCGCATCAACAAAGAGTCGCTCGGGAAAATCGAAGGTGCCACCAAAGTCTTTCACATGACCACGCGAGGTGCGCAGCGGCTGGTGGAGTCACTCAAGGCGCAATGTCTCTCGCCGGAGACGCTCGAATTGAAAGAGGGTGCATCGGTCATGTTTACGCGCAACAATTTCGATGCGGGATATGTGAACGGCACGCTGGGGACCGTCACGTCGTTCACGTCGCTCGGTGTTCCTGTGGTGAAGACGCGAAGCGGCGAGACCATCACGGCAGAGCCGGCCGAATGGGCGATACAAGACGGCAACAAAATTCTCGCAAGAATTACGCAGGTGCCGCTCCGGCTTGCATGGGCCATAACGGTGCACAAGAGTCAGGGGATGTCGCTTGACGCGGCGATTATCGACCTGTCGCAGGCGTTTGAGTTCGGGCAGGGATACGTCGCCATCTCGCGGGTGCGTTCGTTGAGCGGACTGTTTCTCGAAGGGTTCAACGAGCGTGCGCTTGAGCTGCATCCCAAAGTTGCCGCAGCCGACCGTCATTTCCGTGCGTACTCTGATGCGGCACGCAAGAAATTTGCAGCCCTTGGCACGAGTGAGAAAACAAAACTCGAGAATAATTTTCTGCGCGCTATCGGGGCCAAGAGTGTGGCGGCGGCGGGTGCGGGAAATTCCGCCCTGCGGAACTCGCGTCCAAGTCGCTCAAACAGTCCTCGTTCGGAATTTCCCGCACCTGCCGCCGCTTCCGGCGACCGCCTTGCCGAGTTACGTGAAAAATATCCCAACATGGGCAGACCGTGGACCAAAGACGATGACACGCTCCTCGCAAAAATGTTCGGTGAAAAGCAAAGGAACGTCGACATCGCCAAACATTTCGGTCGCAAGCCGGGGGCTATCCGCTCCCGTCTCGGCCACCTCGGACTTGTGCCTAATTTTTGGAAGCCTCGAAAGAAATAGATTGGTCCTCGCTGGTACGCTTTTCCTTTGGCTAAAGCACTTTGTGCCCGCCCGATAAATCGCAAAAGCGATTTATTTAGGGTACGATAGGTGAAATATGGCTGAAAAACCCCAAAAATCCGATGTTGCAAAGCGGGAGGAGGAAATACTCGCGTTTTGGCAGGAGCGGGGTATTTTCAAGAAATCCCTCGAAAAGCACGCTCCGTTGGGCGAATTTGTTTTCTACGAAGGACCGCCGACCGCCAACGGCCGCCCCGGCATCCACCACTTGGAGAGCCGTGCGTTCAAAGACGCAATTCCGCGCTACCGCACGATGCGCGGATATCACGTGCGTCGCAAAGCAGGGTGGGACACGCACGGATTGCCGGTCGAGCTCGAAGTAGAAAAAGAAATCGGGAGCAAAAGCAAAAAAGATATTGAGGCGTACGGTATCGCGAAGTTTAATGCGAAGTGCAAAGAGAGTGTCCTGCGCTATATCGGCGAGTGGCGCACATTTAGCGACCGTATCGCGTTTTGGCAGGATTACGACAATACCTATTTCACATTCGACAATGCATACATCGAATCGGTGTGGAATATTTTGAAAACGGCGCACGAGCGCAAACTGCTCTACAAGGATTACAAGGTCGTCCCATGGTGCCCTCGTTGCGGCACGGCGCTCTCATCGCACGAAGTCGCGCAGGGGTACGACGAAGCGAAAGACCCGTCGGTGTATGTGAAGTTTGAACTTATTGACGACAGCCCTTCGACAAGCTCAGGGCAGGCCAAAACATATGTTTTGGCCTGGACAACGACGCCGTGGACCTTGCCGGGGAACGTCGCGCTCGCAGTCGGCGAAGACGTCGATTATGTAAAAGTGAATACGGAAACGGGTTTGCTCTGGATGGCAAAGGCACGTGCGGAAACGATTGCGCCGGGCGCAGAAATTCTTGAGGAAGTGAAGGGGAGTGAACTCGTGGGCAGAACATACAAACCGTTGTTCCCGTTTCTCGCGCAGGCAAATCTTCCGCAAAAAGAGCGCGAGAAAATGCAAAACGCGCACAAGGTATATGCGGCGGATTTCGTCTCGACCGAAGACGGCACCGGCATCGTGCACACCGCTGTCATGTACGGCGCCGACGACTTCGAACTCGGGACAAAAGTCGGACTTCCCAAATATCACTTGGTAGGACAGGATGGAAAATTCACGCAGGATGCCGGATTGTTCGCGGGGAAATTCGTCAAAGATGCCGACGCGGATGTCATCGACGAGCTGAAACGAAGCGGCGCACTGTTCAAGCAGGAAGTCATCGAACACACCTATCCGTTCTGCTGGCGTTGCAAGACGCCGCTTCTCTACTACGCGGACAACTCGTGGTATCTCGCCATGTCGCACATCAAGGGCACGCTCATCAAAGAAAATGAGGGTATTCACTGGGAGCCGGAGCACATTCGCGAGGGCAGGTTCGGAGAATGGCTCAAAGACTTGAAGGATTGGGCCATCAGCCGTAGCCGCTACTGGGGTACACCACTTCCCATATGGGAATGTGCTACGTGCAAAGAATTCACGGTCATCGGCTCGGTCGCCGAATTGAAGGAAAAAACAGGCAGTGTGCCGGACGACTTGCACCGTCCGCATATCGACGGATTTACGTTTAGCTGTACCTGCGGCGGCGAAATGCGCCGTGTGCCGGAAGTTCTCGACGTGTGGTTCGACTCGGGCGCGATGCCTTTTGCGCAAGACCATTATCCTTTCGCGGGAAAAAAATTATTGTATCCGGCAGACTACATCTGCGAAGCCATCGACCAGACGCGCGGCTGGTTTTATACCTTGCATGCGGTGGGCAATATCATGGGGCGCGGCAAGTCGTTCAAGAATGTCATTTGTCTCGGGCACATTCTCGATGCCAAAGGAAAAAAGATGTCCAAGTCGCTCGGCAACATAGTGGTTCCCGGTGCGGTCATCGACAAATACGGCGTCGATGCGTTGCGCTTTTTCATGTTCACGGTAAATGCGCCGGGGGATAGCAAGAATTTCGACGAGCGGCTCGTAGATGAAATCGTCAAGAAAAATCTCGGACGGCTCGGCAACGTCCTTTCCTTTTATCAGCTCTATGCCGACGGGACGGAGCGAGATTGGCAGAGCGGGCATATTTTGGACAAGTGGATAATCGCGCGGCTCGACGAGCTTATCGGCTCGGTGACCAATGGCTTTGAAAAATATCAGCTCGATGTCGCCACACGCCCCATCGCGGGGTTCATCGACGATTTGTCGGTGTGGTACCTGCGTCGCTCGCGCGACCGCTTCAAGGAGGAGGGGCCGGACAAAAAAGCCGCGCTCGCGACACTGCGTTTTGTGCTCCACCGGCTCTCCCTCGTGATAGCGCCGACAATGCCGTTTTTTGCTGAATATCTTTTCCAATCAATCCGTGAGGAGGAAGACGAAGAGAGTGTACATCTCGCCACGTGGCCGGAAGTGTCGAACCAACCGACGTTCTGGAGAAAACTTTTCGGCAGGAATGACGCGCGGGCCACGCTCAAATCGATGGAGGAGGCGCGTGCGCTCGTTACGCAGACGCTTGAAGCGCGGGACAAGGCGGGCATCAAGGTCCGCCAGCCGCTCGGAAAGCTGTTTGTACCCGTTGCATCCAAGTTGCCCAAGGCGCTTCTCGATGTCATTGCCGAGGAGGTGAATGTAAAGAGTATTGAGAAGAAAGGAAGTGCCGTGACTCTCGACACGACACTGACTGATGAACTGCGGGAGGAAGGATTTGTGCGCGACACCATCCGTGAGATACAGGCGTACCGCAAAGAGCAGAAACTTCGCCCCGGCGAGCCTGCGGTATACCGCATGCAAACATCACCGGAAAACCGCGCAATCATTGAGAAAAATCGCAATCAGATAGAAAAGACGACCCACACAAGCATCGAGTTTACCTAGTCCCTAGAACCCAGCCAGTGAGAGCACGGTTCAGTGTGCAAAAAGCCTATAATATCCATATGTTTCGTAAGAAAGCGGAGAAAGAGAAGTTATTCATACGTGTACTTCAATGGGCTTCCGATAGAGGCTCAGCAGGTTTCAAGCTAAACGAGTTGAAAAAGGCTATTGCGGATGATGAGGAAGAGTGGACATGGATACAACGGATGGTATTGGGTGAGATCCACGGAAATCCAATTTTAATTGCGCATCTAGGCTCTCATCATAAAAAAGAGGGGGAATACAATTATTTTATAACCGGGGCAGGTGCCTCAGCACTGGTAGACTACGTGGCGCTTAGAGAGGCGCGTAAGAGTTCCCATAGCGCCACTATTTGGGCAGCTGTCTCGTTCGGAGTGGCGATTGTATCTTTGCTGATAGCCGCAATCGTTGGAGGTTTTCAAATTAGGTCAACATATCTTGCACAAAAAACACTAGAAATATCGGCCAACCCCGTGCTCAACATCACGCACGATCCGAGCGAAGTACCCGACGGTACAGATGAGGTAACAATAGCCGCTGGCCTCATTCCGCTAAAAGAATCGAAGTTGAACCTACTTTTAATCAACAATTCTGTCTCATCAATCGAACAGGCGGACATGCGAATGACGTTGTGGCAACTTTATGTAAATAAAGAAAACAGACATCTGACCGTTTGTCCGCTCGGTTATGTAGATCACCATTCCAACCCGCACTTTACACTAACTCATTTGGGAACGACCAACCTTTTCAATAACAAGTTTAATCTTCGCGAGGGTGAGGCGTACCCGTTCGATCTGGACCTAGTTCACTTAAACGAAATACAGTCAACGTCAGACGATGCAATAATTCTTCTAAAAATTGATGTCAATTTTGTTAAGTCTGCGAGTCAAAGCAACCATAGCTATGTAAAGTTACTTGTACTGAATTCTTTCGACGGGAATGCTCTCGATCCAAATATTGCTCCTACACTGGCAATGGGATTAGCCGATAGAAAGGAGGAGGTAGCCTGGGAAGGATTTAAATTCCCGTCACTCTTGCACCCCTTTCAAGAAGAGGAATTTCTTAAGTATTTTGAAGTTCCAACTCCGGATCTTGATCTGACACCTTCAGGCTGTCGGGAATTTCGGCTTTCAAAAGAATTAAGAACGATATACTATTAAATCTGTCCAAGGAGCCTCATTTCGCTATTCTTAAAAGTGTTGATTTGGTCGCAGGGCTGCGCGGTTATCAATAGTTCGAGTCCAAGGAGTTCAGCACCTATCCCGTATGTATCAGAAATACAACACCGAGGCGCTTGTTTTGGGAAGCCGCGAAACGGGGGAGAGCGACCGCGTGTATGCGCTTTTTACAAAAGACTTCGGACTCGTGCGCGCTCGCGCGAGCTCGGTTCGCTCGGAGAAATCTCTGATGCGCTACGCGCTACAAAATTATTCACTGGCGAATATATCACTCGTGAAGGGGAAGCGCGGGTGGCGCGCAGCAGGCGCGACGGCAATCAAAACGGCGTCGGGCGATGTCCGCGGCGTCGGTGCGTTCGCGCGCATTTCGGAGCTTGTGCTACGGCTCATTCACGGAGAAGAGGCAAATGAGTATCTGTTTGCGGCACTTTCCGAGGCGCACGATGCGCTCATGCGGGAGAAATGCGACGCGTTCGGGATGATAGAAATAGTTTGCGTCGCGCGTATTCTCTACACACTCGGTTATATTTCAAACGAAGCACTCTCGACCGCATTATTCACGCACACCGCGTACACCGGCGAGTCGCTGCTCGAGGCGGAGACCATGCGCGACAAGCTGCTCTCTTCTATCAACAAAGCGATTGCCGAAACGCAGCTCTAAAGGTAGTCTCTTGTATATGATAACCATTGAACGTCTAGTAGAGGCGACGCCGAGAGCAGTCGAGGAACTCATAGCCCTTGGGCGCGACTTGCATTCAGATGACCGTACGATGTCCATAGCTGATTTGGAAGAAATTCTTCGCGACGACAGCGCGATTTGCATGGTCGTGCTAGACAATGGACGCATTAAAGGAATGGCGACGCTGTACATCATTCCAAAATTCGGAAGTAAAAACGGACTATTGGAAGACGTAATTGTCTCATCGGAGTATCGCGGGCAAGGTCTAGGAGAAAAACTCGTTAAGTCACTTATTGAAGAGGCAAAAGCACGACGCGTTAGATCTATCAGCCTGACATCGCGCCCTGTGCGTGTTGCATCTCACAAGTTGTACCAAAAGCTAGGTTTTGAAAAAAAGGAAACAGAAGTTTTCAAATTGTTTCTTTGATATGGCGCGGGTAAAAATTAGCGAATACCGAGCCAAGAAGATTTTGCTTGGTGAGGAGTACAAAGGTGTTCAGTTGCGCTCGAATAATAAGATGGTTATTCCCAAGGGGAAATGGGTGGCAAAAGTAGACCAAGGCGTAAAAAAGCGCATGAAACAAGGGCTTGTTGTCGTCGGCAAGGTGGGTGCGGATATCCTGAAGGCCATCAGGTCGTGGGAGAAGAAGGGGTTTTCGCAGTTCTTGCTCGAGCCGCTTGTGCCGCATGAGGCCGGCGAAGAGCAATACTTTTCGATGGAACGTGTCAGAGAAGGAATTCGCTTCTTACATACAAGAGAAGGCGGAATTGATATAGATGCGCATCCGGAAAAGGTACATACCTATGTATATACAGCGGCGAAAGACATTGCAGACATCTCAAAACGTTCGGGGCTGCCGAAAGAATTTCTAACGACGGCCATACATGTCTTCGAGAAGAACTTCTTCGGCTTTCTCGAAATAAATCCACTCGTCGTACAAGGGGAAAATATATTTTTGCTTGACGCGGCGGTACTCGTCGACAGTGCCGGGGAATTCTTTGTGCGTGATTCGTGGAGCGAGGACGACGTGGTACAGGGAAGAGCAAAACATGCCGCAGAAACGCGTGTGGAGGAACTCGCCCGCACGACACCGGCGTCTTTCAAGTTGACCGTTCTGAATCCAGACGGCGCACTTTTCTTTCTGCTCTCGGGCGGCGGAGGCTCAATCGTCATCGCCGATGAAGCGCAGCTTGAGGGTGCGGGGAAGCTCATTGCAAATTACGGGGAATACAGCGGTGGTCCGACGCGCGAGGAGACGTACTTGTATGCAAAAGAGGTCATAACGCTCATGCTTGCTTCACGCGCCAAGAAAAAGGCGCTTATTATCGCGGGCGGTGTCGCCAACTTTACCGATGTGCGCTCGACGTTTCTCGGCATCATTGATGCACTCACAGAAGTTGCGCCGGCGCTTCGCAAAGCCGGAGTGAAAGTGTTTGTCCGCCGCGGCGGACCAAACGAGACGGCGGGGCTTGCGCTTATGCGCGAATTTCTTGAGCGCGAAGAATTACTTGGCTCCGTTCACGGCTCGGACGATATTATTACCTCTGCTGTCGGTGACGCGATTGCGGCCGCTCCTGTATGAATATTCTTCAACGGGTCCGAAAGGGTGATGATGGAGTATTGGTGTTCGGCAACCATCCGGCCGTCGTGCAATCGATACTCGACTTCGATTATCTCTCCGGCAAGAAAGAGCCGTCGGTCGTCGGCATCATCGCGGGCAACCGCTCTGCTCAGAAGTTTTTTTTCGGAAAAAGCGAGATACTCGTGCCGTGTTTCAAGTCCGTTGCGGATATCCCGAAGCATTTGAGACCGCGCGTGCAATGGATGCTCAATCTGCAGTCAGGCAGGCGGGCGTACGAGTCGACCGTTGCCTTTTTTGAAGCGTTTCCGCAGGCACTCGGCGGCCATATTTTCGCTGAAAATATGCCTGAAATGCAAGCTACGGAGCTTATCGCCCGTTTCGGCAGAAAACATCTCATAGCGGGACCCTCGGGCGTCGGCATCCTCGTCCCGGGGCATCTCAAGCTCGGTGCGATAGGTGGTGTCGACATGCATCAGATAGAGGCGGGCAAGCTCTCGACCGCCGGCTCGGTTGCGGTCGTCTCCACGTCCGGCGGGATGACCAACGAGCTCATCCGCGCAGTCGCCGCGGCGGAGAAACGAGTATCGTTTTCCGTCGCCATCGGCGGCGACCGGTTTCCCGTCACCTCGCTCACCGACGTGCTGAAGCTTGCGCAAAACGACGAGGCAACGAAAGCAATCGTGTATTTCGGCGAGCTCGGCGGCAGCGATGAGTATGAAATAGTTGAAATGCTCAAGACGCGGACGCTCACGAAACCGGTATTGTGCTACATCGCCGGTATTATCGACGAAGCATTCGATGAACACATGCAATTCGGACATGCCAAAGCGCTCGTCGCGCGCAAAGATGAAAGTGCGCGCGCCAAACGTGAAGCGCTCCGCGAGGCGGGAGCGCTCGCGCCGGAGACATTCCCCGAGTTTCTGCGCGAAATGGCGCGACTTCCGTCCGCGCCTGTTCGCCTGCCTGCCGCGAAGCGCTCGCGTGTGGCGCAGGCAGGTGATAGGGTAGTGGATATTATGTCGCTCACGAACCGGCAGAAAAGCATTCTTTCCACGCGCGAAATCGTCGACCTCGATGCGGTGCCGCAATTCGTGCGCGGCGGAAAACTCGCGAAGCAAAAAGACAACGGGTTTGCCGCGGCCGCGCTCTCTGCGTTGCTCGGTAGCGAAGTCTCCCCCGTCACTGCGGCGTTCGTCGAAAATATCTTTGAACTTTTGATAGACCACGGCGGCCATGTCTCCGGCGCGGTCAATACGATGGTCACGGCGCGCGCGGGCCGCGACATGGTCTCGTCGCTTGCCGCGGGGTTACTCACAGTGGGACCGCGTTTTGGCGGCGCGGTGAACGCCGCTGCGGAGCAATGGCTCGACGGTGTTGCTCAAGATGCTGATGCCGCGGATTTTGTCGAAGCGCGGACAAAAAAGGGTGCGCTGCTCGCGGGCATCGGCCACCGCAAGTACCGCGTCGGGCTCGGCGACCCGCGCGTCGCCGCTCTCTCCGGGTTCGCAAAGCTGCTCAAAAAACATCCGCACTACGATTTCGCGCGTGATGTCGAGAAAGTGACGACCCGCAAGAGCGGTAGCCTCATCCTCAATGTCGACGGTGTGATGGCGGCGCTCCTTTTGGATATTCTCGCCGAGAAAGAGGGTTATTCTGCGGCACAACTGCAGAAACTCACTGAAGCGGAGTTTTTCAATGCGCTTTTTATCATCCCGCGTACAGTCGGTTTCATTGCGCACTTCATCGAGCAAAAACAGAACGACGAGGGATTGTTCCGCTTGCCGGACGAACTCCTCTTTGAGCGAAAGAAAGGGCCAAAAAAAGGGGAATAGCTACCACCGCTGCGTGATAGAATTGTCGAATGCCTCCCCAGCAGGAACTTTCGGAGCACGAGAAGGAGAAAATAGAGCGTTTGCGGCGTGCAATGTACAGCAGGTCGCTTTCAGGTATGCTCGGCGAGCGGCCGCGGCATACGCTTGGAAAGCCACAGCAAGTCGTCGGCGAGGACTGGGAGGAGAAGGAAATGGGGGCGGAACCTTCGATGGTCGCGCCGCCTACGATGGGTCTCGTGCGCAAAATATTGTGGTGGTTCCTCGGCGCATCAATCATCTTCTTCATCGCGGCGCTCGCGTTTTTCGGATACTACTTTACGCTCGGCGGCGGTTCCTTCGCCGCGTCGCCGTCAAATATAGACATTTCCATCTCCGGCCCGCCGCAGATAGCGGGCGGCGAACCGGCGAAGCTTCAGATAGTCGTCACCAACCGCAACAAGGTCCCGCTCCAGCTTGCCGACCTCGTCATCACCTATCCGCCGGGGACGCGCTCGCCGACGGATTTCTCGACCGACTTCCCGACGCAGCGCATTTCATTGGGGAGCATTGAGGCGGGCGGAAGCAGGCAGGGGACGGTCTCCGCTGTGTTTGCCGGCACGGAAGGACAGCACGCCAACGTCAAAGTAGAGCTCGAGTATCGCGTATCGGGCTCGAGTGCGATATTCGTCGCACAATCCGGATACGACGTCACATTCAGCTCCTCGCCCATCACCCTCTCCATCTCAGGCAATACCGAGACCATTTCCGGTCAGCCGGTACAGCTTGCGGTCACGCTCGCTTCAAACGCCGGTGCGCCGATAAAAGACGCACTCCTGCACGCGGATTTTCCGTTCGGATTCACATTTAGTAGCGCCGAGCCAGCGCCGGTCTCGAGCGGCCTGTGGGCGGTGGGCGATATCCAGCCGGGACAGACCAAAACGGTGACCATTCGCGGGTCGCTTTCCGGACAATCAGGCGATAGCCGCGTCTTCCGCTTCTCGGCGGGCACACGCTCCGGCGCGACATCTACCTCCATCACTACCTCGCTCGCCGACACCACGTATGCGATGCAAATATCACAGCCGTTCCTCGGGCTTTCGATAGGCGTGAATAACAGGAGCGGTAAGAGCGTCATTGCCGCGCCGGGCGACACGATTACGGTATCCGTTACGTATCAAAACAACATTCCGACCGAAATTACCGATGCCATCATCGTTGCGCGTCTCAGCGGTGTCGAAATAGACGGCACGACGGTCAAAACCGCCGATGGGTTCTTCCGCTCCACCGACAACACCGTGCTGTGGGACAAGAGCACGACCGACGGCGCGCTTGCAAATCTCGCACCAGGTGCGAAAGGCACGGTCAGCTTTTCATTCCAAATGCCAAACTCCGATGCGCTGAAAAATATCAAGAATCCGCATCTTGATGTCAGTGTCAACGCCGCGGGGCAGCGGCTTTCGGAGACCGGTGTGCCGCAAAACCTCCAATCGGCTTCGCGACAAACTATCAAACTCGCGACCGACCTGCAGCTCAACGCGCAGGCGCTCTACTATGCCAATCCGTTCGGCTCTTCCGGACCGATGCCGCCGAAAGCCGGTACCGAGACGACCTACGGGCTCGTATTTACGATTACCAACTCGACCAACAAAATCAGCGGTGCCCGGCTGACGGCGACACTGCCGAGCTACGTCCGCTGGATAGGCTCGCATGCGCCCGCTTCCGAGAGCCTCTCGTTCAATCAGACGGACGGCACCTTTACGTGGAACATCGGGGACATTCTCCCCGGAACGGGCATCGGCAGTACGACGCCGCGGCAACTCGCAATCGCCATCGGCTTCACGCCTTCGACGAGTCAGATAGGCGACCAGCCGGTTCTCGTACAGAACGTTACCTTGAGAGGCCTTGATGCGGCGACCGGCGCAAGCATTTCGCGGACAACCGCACCGAATGTGACTACGAATCTTGCGACGATTTCCAAGTCGTCTGCGGAGGCAATCGTCGGGACCGACCCCGGCTTCGCTCCCGCAAACGCAACTGTGGTAAAGTGACCGCGATATGGCCGATGTGACGATGGAAAAAATAGTCTCGCTCTGCAAGCGCCGCGGCTTCATCTATCCGGGCTCCGAAATATACGGCGGTCTCTCCGGTACATGGGACTACGGGCCCTTGGGCGTCGAGCTCAAGAACAACATCAAGCAACTCTGGTGGAGAATGTTTGTGCAGGAGCGCGACGATATGTACGGCGTCGACGCAGCCATTCTCATGAACCCTGAAGTCTGGAAAGCGAGCGGTCATATCGAGGGATTTCAGGACCCGCTAGTCGAATGTTCCAAATGCAAACGCCGCTTCCGCGCTGATCAGGCAGAAGAGAAATGCCCAGAGTGCGGCGGAAAATTCGGCGAGGTGAAGCAGTTCAACATGATGTTCAAGACGCAGATCGGCGCGGTGCCGGAGGACGAGGCGTCCAATGTGTATCTGCGACCTGAAACCGCCGGCGGCATTTTCGTCAATTTCAAAAATGTTGTCGATTCGTTCCACCCCAAATTTCCGTTCGGTATCGCGCAGATAGGCAAGGCGTTTCGCAATGAAATCGCTCCGCGTGATTTCATTTTCCGCGTCCGCGAAATGGAACAGATGGAAATTGAATATTTTGTGCGCCCCTCCGGTTGGGAAGAAAGTTTCGAGGAGTGGCGGAAAGCGGTGCTGGGGTATTTCGAAGCCGTCGGCGTTACGCTCGGCAACATCCACGAGCTCGATGTCCCCGCGGAAGAGCTTGCCCACTACTCGAAGCGGACTATTGATTTTGAATTCGATTTTCCTTTCGGCAAAAAAGAACTCTCCGGACTGGCATACCGCACTGATTTCGACCTGTCCGCACATACCAAGGCTTCCGGCGCGGACCTTACGTATCTCGATGATGCAACGGGTGAGCGCTCCATGCCGCATGTCATCGAACCGTCGTTTGGCGTTGACCGCACCATCCTCGCGCTCCTCACGAGTGCGTACACCGAAGACGAGCTCGGCGGCGAGCCGCGCACGTACCTCAAATTCAACTCCGCGGTCGCACCGGTCAAGGCCGCCGTTTTTCCGCTTCTCAAGAACAAACCCGAGCTTGTTGCGAAAGCCCGCGAGGTGTACCTGATGCTCAAAAAGCAGATACCGCAGGTGATGTGGGACGACAACGGTAATATCGGCAAGCGTTACCGCCGTCAGGATGAAATCGGCACACCGTACTGCATCACCGTTGATTTCGACACGCTCGGCGAGACGGCAAACCTTAAAGACACGGTGACTATCCGTAATCGCGACACCGGCACGCAAGAGCGAGTATCTATTGACAATCTAGCCTCTCGTATAGTATAATACAACGCTCGTTCTTTGAGACAAAAGGCGCTTTGCCGTGGGATAAAAGAGCCGGATTTTCAGCTTTTTTATCCTGTGGCGAAGCCTGGGTGCACGACGGAACCTCCCGCATGGGGTGGGGGCGGAACTCGTTGCAATCTTGTGGAGGAATACCATGGACGGCAATCAATCCCAACAGTTGATGGCCACATTTACGACGAATGTGGACTGGAACAAGGTCGACTTCGAAAAGATCGGAGCGCAAAGCTTGATCCGCAATCCGAAATTTGCAGGTGCACAATTCCGTGCGTGGATGGAAAACGGCTGTCGCTTCGTCATCAAGGGCCCGAGCGTGCTCGTCATCGACCGCTCCAAGCCATTCGATTCGACCAGATTCCTCGGCCAAGGGTCGAGCATCTGGCGCGGTCCGGCCGAGGGCAAGGGCCTCGAAGGCGAGGAAGACCAAGACTCGCGCTCGGTCGCCTTGACCGAACTCGATTTCTCGAGCGTCGCGTTCGACAACTTCCTGAAGGAAGACGAGCCGACCATCATCGGCGAAGAGAAGCTCGTGCGGATGAAGGCCGACCCGCGCATCCGCTACGACGCGGGGGTTGGTGTGGCGCTCCTCGACGAGAAGGGCCAGGCCACGTTGCGATGGCTCCACGACACGTATGGAATTACGTGGATGGAGTTCGCAACCGTGCTGCGCTACTCGGACGGCCACCGGTGCTTCCTGTTTCTCGACCGGCGCGGCGGCGGTTCGTGGCACGCGCGCTGCCGCTGGCTCGGCCACGGTCGCAGTGCCGGCGGCGTGTCTCCGGTTTCTGCAAGTTGAACTTACCGCTTTGGTCTGGGGCTGTGCCCTTCGACCTTTGTGCACGGCTCCGCCCCCAAGGCGGAGCCGTTTCCTTTTGATATGATACGCATGGTAGTAGGCCAATGAGCGTGCGATTACGGTCGTACGCCGCCGAACCCAGCGAACACACATCGGGAGTATTTCCGTCTGCCAATGGAGGGATTGAAATAGGGTGGTGTATGCAAGCTCAAAAAATGAAGATACTTGGTGCGCGATGCTAGGGCATTCTGATGCCGGATACGATACAGCTCATTTGAGTATTCAAAGGGCAGTGACATAGGTGGCATCGCGCACGTTTCTGCGCAACTCGGACGGCAACCGGTACTTCCTGTATCTCAACCGGAACGACGACGGTTCGTGGAACGCGAACTACAACTGGCTCGACAACGATCGCAATGCCGGCAACGTGTCTCCGGTTTCTGTAACTCTCCTCATTTCTCCCCCGCTTTTGCGGGGGAGTTTTGCTTTCTCAACTGTCCCTGCCAACCTCCGAGCATCTTGCCGACCTCGTCCACTTTTTCGGAGAGTGCGGCGTACTTTTTCACGTCGAGCGATTTTGTCTCCCACAAGATCATCAATAATAGTTTCAGCGCATCAATTTTTCGCGTAGCCAGCCGCACGTACGGCAATTTCTCTTCCCGAGAAAGAAATGCTGCTGCTGACGTGGCCTCTACCGCTTCTATGAACAACCCGTCAATCCGTGCGCCGAGTGAATATCGGTGGATTTTCGGGAGGGTAGAATGATGTTCATGCCAGAGAATGTAGGCCGCCTTGATGCGCTCCAAAAGGGGCAAAAGCCGCAAGGGGGGGGGGTACGGCTAGGCGGATTCAATTCGCTCATTCATACGAGGATATCATCTCGGTCGAGAATCTCCTCGCCGCATGGTGTGAGTTCGTGAGAGGCAAACGCCAGAAGAAAGACGTGCAAGAGTTCCAGCATTGTCTGATGGACAATATCCTTGCACTCCATCGCGACCTCGCGGCGGGAACGTACGAACATGGCGGCTACAAACACTTCCGCATCAGCGACCCCAAGCCCCGCGACATCCACAAGGCAAGCGTATGCGACCGCCTGCTCCATCACGCCCTGTATCGCACACTTTACCCATTCTTCGACCGCACCTTTATCGCTGACTCGTATTCATGCCGCAAAGGCAAGGGAACGCACCGAGCCATGAACCGTTTCCGAGAGTCCGCATACAAAGTATCGCGTAACCACACGCGTACGTGCTGGGTACTCAAGTGCGACATCCGGAAGTTCTTTGCCTCCATCGACCAGAACATTCTGCTCGACATAGTCCGTACCTACATTCCCGACAAGCGCACCGTCGCCCTCATCACCAAAGTCGTCGCCAGCTTCCAAAGTTGGACACCCGATGTCCAATATGAGCCAAGAGGATTACCACTCGGAAATCTCACGAGCCAACTTCTCGTCAATATCTATATGAACGAGTTCGACCAATTTGTGAAGCACACGCTCAAGACGAAACAGTACGTTCGCTATGCCGATGACTTCGTGTTTCTTTCCCACTCAAGGGGCACCCTTGAGGAAATGTTGCCGCGTGTACAGGATTTTCTCAATGCACGTCTACACCTTGCATTGCATCCCGACAAAGTATTCATCAAAACGTTCGCCTCCGGCGTCGACTTCCTCGGCTGGGTGCATTTTCCCGACCACCGGGTACTGCGAACAGCGACGAAGTGGAGAATGCTACGGAATCTTGCCGACGATGCGTTCGATGCGCGCGTGGAATCGTATCGGGGATTGCTGGGGCATGGGAATGCACGGAGACTCACTGCGTCGCTCCGCTAATACTCTTATGTTACGATGCCCCATATATGGAGGGGCGCAACTTTAATATTTCCATTACATCGGGGACGGTGGTGAAAACCATCTTTATCCTCGGTCTCGCGTGGCTGTTTCTAAAGCTCTATAGCATCGCTCTCATAGTGCTCACGGCTATTGTTATTGCTTCGGCAATAGAACCCGGCGTCGCTTCGATCGTGCGCCGCAAAGTACCTCGCGTACTTGCGGTTTTGATGATCTATCTACTCATGATGGGGACATTTTTCGTCCTATTCTACTTCTTCCTTCCGTCGCTGTTGACTGATTTCGCCACGTTCCTCTCTTCGCTCCCGGCGTACCTCGAAGCTTTTAATCGTACCGGTGCATTCGACCAGTATGCGAGTATTCTCGGTATCCCCGCGCCGTCAGCCGCCTCCGCAATCGATATCATGGCCGACATCCGGAACGTTTTTAATCTGGGCGGCGTTTTCGGTAACGCGGTGACGGCGGCGAGCCAGATATTCGGCGGCGTCTTTTCGTTCGTGCTCATCATCGTTTTCTCGTTCTATTTCGCCGTCATCGAGACGGGTGTCGATGACTTCCTCCGCATTGTGACACCGCGCTCTCATCAGGATTATGTATTGGGTCTCTGGCGCCGCTCGCAACACAAAATCGGTCTCTGGATGCAGGGCCAGCTTATTCTTGCGCTCATTATAGGCGTCCTCGTCTATCTCGGGCTGACGATACTCGGCGTTCCGCACGCGCTTGTCTTGGCGGTCATAGCGGCATGTTTTGAGATTATTCCGGTCTTCGGTCCGGCGCTTGCAGCGGTGCCTGCGGTGACTATCGCGTTTGTCGCCGGCGGCGCGCCGCTTGGCCTTCTCACTGTCGCGCTCTATGTCATCGCCCAGCAATTTGAGAACCACCTCATCTATCCGCTCGTCGTGACACGCGTCGTCGGCGTACCGCCGCTCCTCGTTATCCTCGCGCTCATTGTCGGAGCGGAGCTCGCGGGCTTCCTCGGCATCATTCTCTCGGTTCCGGTCGCCGCGGCATTGCAGGAATTCGTGCACGATATCGAACGGGGACACCTGCCGAAGCAAAGCTGATTCTATGGCGAAGTCGCTGTATATCACGACGACATTACCGTACGTGAACGCGGAGCCGCACATCGGTTTCGCGCTTGAGATGGTGCAGGCCGACATTATCGCGCGCTACCGGCGGCTCCTCGGCGACGACGTCTTCTTCAATACGGGTACCGACGAGCACGGACAGAAAATATTTCAGAAAGCGAAAGAGGAGGGGCGTGACGTGCAGGAATACGTGGACCACTTCGCGGGGGAGTTCAAGAAACTGAAAAGCGCACTCAATCTTTCGTACGATGCGTTTGTCCGCACGACAGACGCGGGGCATGTCGCGGCCGCGCAGGAGCTTTGGCGGCGTTGCGACAAAGCGGGCGACATTTACAAAAAGAAATACAAGGGGCTCTACTGCGTCGGCGACGAAGCGTTCGTCAAAGAGAGCGACCTTGTGGACGGCAAGTGCCCGAATCATCCGACAATGGACCTTGTAGAGATAGAGGAGGAGAACTATTTTTTCAAACTCGGCACATATCAGGACAGATTGTTGAAGTACCTCGGTACGGAAGGTGCTGTCGTGCCGGAGTGGCGCCGGCAGGAGGCCATCAACTTCGTAAAGCAGGGACTTGAGGATTTCAGTATTTCGCGGGTCAAAGAAAAAATGTCGTGGGGCATTCCGGTCCCCGGCGACGACTCGCAGGTCATGTACGTGTGGTTTGATGCGCTTACCAATTACATCTCGACACTCGGTTGGCCCTGCTCCGCTCCCGACTCCGCTAAAGCTACGTCGGGCAAGAAAGCTACGCAGGGCAAGCCCGAAGACTTGTTCGAGAAGTTTTGGGTCAATGGAGAGACGCTACAGCTCGCAGGCAAAGACCAAGTGCGTTTTCAGAGCATCATGTGGCAGGCCATGCTGCTCTCTGCTGGGCTCCCGACCACCAAGCAGGTGATTTATCACGGCTTCATCACGAGCGGCGGGCAGAAAATGAGCAAATCAATCGGCAATGTCATTGACCCGCTTGCTATCGTGACCGAATACGGCACCGATGCACTGCGCTACTTTCTCGCGCGCCACGTGCACCCATTTGAGGATTCCGACGTGACCATGGAGCGATTCAAGGAGGCGTACAACGCCGACCTTGCCAACGGCATCGGCAATTTGGCGGCGCGCATCATGACGCTTGCGGCGGCACACCTTTCCGAACCCGTGGAGCGCCCCGCGCCGGCAGGGTTCCACGGCGAATACGAGGATGCGCTCTCAAAGTTTGAATACAATCGCGCGTTGGAATTTGTACGGTCTCAAGTGCAGATACTTGACCATAAGATAGTCAAAGAAGAGCCGTTCAAACTAATCAAGACTAATCCCGAAATGGGGAAGCAAATGATACGCGAACTTGCTCTCGACCTCTATGGCATCGCCCGCATGCTGAGCCCTTTCATGCCGCACACGAGTGCCGCGATAAAAGAAGCAATCCTGCAGAACAAGAAACCCGCGAATCTCTTCCCGCGCAAAGAATGAGGTGTGTATGGAAGGTTCGCGTAGAAGATGAAATTATAACTTGAGCGTCTTAATTATCCTGACCCTATGGACAACCAAGATATCAGGCATCAACAATCTCGTCTGGAAGGAACCCCGCCCCATTGGGTGCCGATTAGAGGGCTGACCTTGTTGCTTGACACGCCCGATGTTTGCTTGGTAGCTGACGAAGCGAACGGGTTGCGCAGGTTGCACTGCGATGTGTCAAGAGAGGCCAAATTAGCGTTATTCAATATTCTGTACGGCGGGGTCGCCGATTCGGAAATAATTCGCTTGTTTGCAGGTAAGCAGAACTTCTGTATCGTTCCTTCCGCGGCTTACCACGTGACTGCTCTAGGTCTTTTCAGTGAGGAGAACGTACACCTGTTATCGGCGCGCGTTCGCAATGCGGCAGTCGCGTGCCTGCGAGAGCAGCCTGGGTGTGAAAGAAGAGAATTTCCAGAATTGATAGACTGCATAATGGAATCTGGCTTGGTAACGCAACAGTTTTCTGTAGAGTATGAGTACGACAGTTTCGCTCTATTCTCGACCGCTCTCGTCGCGCGACTGCGGCCAACGCTGGTATCGTTAGAAGCACATCAATCATTGGAGCATGCAAGAAATGCCCTATCTTCTCAACTGCATGAACGCTTCGGTCTGCCCATTTCGGCTAAACTTGATCCTCATGTGACAATTGGGTACTTTACTTCCCTCGAAGAAAGGGAGTCGTTTTCTCCGTTCCTTGAGCACATACAGGCCGTTGGCAGTGGAATCCGATCAAGAGTGAGCTTCAGTTCCGTAAGCTTATATTCATATTCCGACGTGACCCATTTCTTTAGAGTTCCACTACCATGAGGGAGAACATAAGGAACCAAACAGAGAAAGGGTTGTTTGAGAACAAGGTTGCGAGAATTCAGGAACGAACACGCTCTCTGCGGGAAAGAATTCTCTCTCGAGATGAGGCGGATGCATATCTTGAAGACGCCCTTAACGAACTCGTGCTACTTGTAGAGGAGGTGTTGTCGTTATCTGGGGTACAGGGGGCGGATCAGCGCACGCACAAACGAGATACAGAAGATGAATTGTTTAAACAGCTAGGCCTGCCACCCGTAGAGTCACTGCTTGCGGAAATGACCGAGAAATATGGAAGAGCCATTTCAGGAAATATTCCTGATGAAGTACATCACATGCGCGAATTGGACACCAAAAATGTTCCAATGGTCCCCTCAAAGTTTCTGATTAAGCAGTTCATTTTTAATGGCATTAGGCCGCGTTTGATTGAGTGGGTTGGTGTGCAGGCCGCAGATCGTCTTTTGAAAACAGGGGTAATGGATACATGGCTCCAACTTCTCTTTTATAGAAATCCAATCGCAATTGAAAAAGCATCTTTTTTCGTTCTAAAGAAAAAAGACGTCATATCTTTCTCGATAGATAAGGGTGATGAAGTAAGACAGAGTTTTGCGCTCCACCGGGAACGTCTGAACCTTGCAGGGCCACACGTAAGCGTAGCTTACATGCCGTCTGGATATGAACAGCCGTATCATACACAGAAGCGCATTCCCGAGCATAACCTCCTTGTTCAGGGAGACCAAGAGTTACGTTGGATTGATGCGGAAGGTAATACAAGAGTGTGCCTCGGAGAACATGGGGACGTATTCTTTGTTCCTGCCCTCGTAGCACACACAATTCGCAATTCAGGGAAAAGCATTGGCATAAATCTCATGGTTAAGCCATTCTTTGAGAGAAGGGAGTTTATTGAGGAACAGGGCGCGGGCCATGTAGGTTCCGTTGATTCACCAAAAGTTCTCAACGGGAAAAAAGTACGATACGAATGGGGCGACAGTGTATCCCACACAATTACCTCGATTGATGGTTTTAGCTACGAAGTCGAGATTACGGATTTATCGCCAGGAAGAAATTTGTCACTTGGCCGAATTCGCGGAGGCGTCCCGTATGAACAGGAGGTCGTAGTTTCGTTTGCCCACGGCTTGCTAATCGTAGAAAGGGATTCGTCACCTGCTCTTGTTCTAAAATCAGGGAGTATTTTGTATGCTGGAGCAGACTATAATTATCGAATCAGAAATACCGGAAGCGACACTGCAACCTTCGTACGCATTCGAGTATTGAATTCAAAGAAGAGCACTCATTCGAAATCCACAGATGCATGAAATATTTTGATGCACATACGCACGTGAATTTTGTCGCGTACAACGACGACCGCGAGCAGACGATTCTGCGCGCTCACGATGCGGGTGTGGGGATGAATGTCGTCGGTACACAATTTGATACGTCTAGAAGCTCCGTGGAGCTTGCGGAGAAATACGACAATGTGTGGGCGACTATCGGACTGCATCCCATTCACACGAGCAAGTCCTATCACGACGAAAAAGAGCTCGGCCCCTCCTTCGCCGAGGCTTCGAAGGGCAAGGGAGAGGTGGAAGGGTTCACCTCGCGCGGCGAAAACTTCGATATGTCGGCATACGTCGAGCTCGGCAAGTCGCCGCGCGTTATCGCGGTCGGGGAGTGCGGACTCGATTACTATCGCGCCGACAAAGAATCAAAAGCGGTGCAGGTCGCGGCGTTCGTCGAGCAGATAGAGCTGGCCAATACGCTGGGGAAGCCCCTCATGCTCCACATCAGACCTGGCCTTCGAAGCCTTGGCGAAGTAGGCAATGCGTATGAGGATGCGCTTGAGGTCATCAAGTCGCACGCAAAAGTTCGAGGCGATGTGCACTTTTTTGCGGGCAACTGGGATACCGCCAAAAAATTTCTCGATCTTGGCTTCACTCTTAGCTTCACGGGGGTCATCACCTTTACGCATGACTATGACGAAGTCATCAAAAACGCGCCGCTCGACATGTTGCTCTCCGAGACCGACGCACCGTACGTGACTCCCGCGCCGCACCGCGGCAAGCGCAACGAGCCCGCCTACGTCGAATATGTCGTTCGCAAGATTGCCGAAATCCGGGGTGAGGACCAGGAAAAGGTGAGTGCCCAAATTATGGCCAACGCCAAGCGCGTTTTCGGTATCCGGTAATTCTTGCGAGGGCTAGGCCCCTGTGATAGAGTGCCTCGACATATGGTAGATGCGACAGTTGCTATAACATCCGAAACCTCCGAGAATGAGGTCCTTTCCCGTATCTACGAGGTCGGGTACCACATCATTCCGACGATTGCCGAGGAAAATCTCGAGAAAGTCGTCGGCGGTATCCGTGCCACGATAGAAAAGGCCGGCGGCTCGTTCATCGCCGAAGGTGCCCCGACGCTCACGAAGCTCGCATATCCGATGGAAGCCCGCGAAGGCGACCGCCGTATCAGCCATGATCGCGGGTATTTCGGATGGGTAAAATTCGAAGCACCGGTCGCCATCGCGGAGATGCTCGAAGAAATGCTCAAGGCTGACGCCAGCATTCTGCGTTCCATCGTATTCCGCACCGTCCGCGAGGAGACACGCGCCCGCATGAAGGCTCCGACCCTGCGCGAGGTGAAGCGCACCGACACCATCCGCAGTTCACCGCGCCGCGAGGAGGAAGTATCCGCGCCGATTTCCGAAGTTGACCTCGACAAGGCGCTTCAAGACATCACCACCGACTAATGTGTATTTGCCTTTTCTCCTATAAGCTATAAGCTATAAGCTACTAGCTACAAGCTATTCAATATGTACATCAACAAAGCGATACTATTTGGCAATCTTACCCGCGACCCGGAGCTCCGTGCGCTCCCGAGCGGTATGAATGTCTGCAACTTTTCTCTCGCCACCAATCGCGTCTACAAGGACCGCGACGGCAAGAAGCAGGAGCAGACCGATTTTCACAATGTCGTCGTCTTCGGCCGTCAGGCCGACACGGTGAATCAATACCTCAAGAAGGGAAGCAGCGCCTATGTGGAGGGTCGCATCCAGACACGCAGCTGGGACGACAAGACGAGCGGAGAGAAGAAATACCGCACGGAGGTCGTCGCCGAAACGGTACAATTCGGTCCACGCAGCTCGGGTACCGGCGGAGGCGGTCGCAAGCAGGACGATGCGGGTGCCACCGACGAGGCGCCGATGTCCGGCGGAGCCGGTATCGAGTACCCGAAAGACGACATTAATCCCGACGATATACCTTTTTGAACAGTTAGTAGTTGATAGAACGTAGTACGTAGTAAATTCAAATACAATAGTATGGCAAACATTCTTACACAAAATGACATCCGGCACGTCGACTACAAAGACGTGGACCTTCTCAAGCAATTTGTAAATCCGCACGGCCGTGTGATGGGCAAAAAGCGCACGGGCCTCACCGCCAAACAGCAGCGCGCCGTCGAGGCCGCAGTGAAGCGCGCGCGATTTATGGGGCTCTTGCCTTTCATTCAGAAGTAAAAGAAAAGCGCGCTTCGTTTATTCGAAGCGCGCTGTGAAGTTCTTAGGCTAACTTAGCCTAGTGCAGTCTGAGTATCTATACAACGTAGCCGGAGGCATCAGGTAAAGAAGGAAAGATGGGAGATCATACATCCACTGCGGGACGGTGGATTTTCTTGATGTACAACCGAGTTCCTCGTTCAGCTTGAGAAACCTCAATCCTACGGGAGGAAACCCTTCTCTGAATTTTGGATATAACGTGCCCTTAGGGCATCGAATGCCCGCTCCGCGTACCTGCCGATGCTGACCGTATCTTGGCTCGTAATGTTCTTCAATCGTGAGCTGCAGTACGCGACAGCTCACTTGCGTCGTTTCCTCAAATGTAACAAACGAGGCGGTGATAGCGATGCCCATTAAGATAACTACGTAAGTCATGCCAGCGAACATAAGCCCAACAATTGTGCCGAGAGCATGGTTAGGTCGTATTTTCATAAGAATCTCCTTTGACATTTCCTGTAAAACGATAAGGTGATTCGCCAATATAGTCATCAGCTGTAACAAAATCACTGGTATTGAGCCTATATCGCTAGGAAAAGTATGGTATAGATGGTTCGATTATGTCAGGAATATTGACAAATATTAGCGATTACGCTAGGTTTCGTGCAATGGATTGCAAACAACTCGAATTCACAGGTACTAGTGAAAAGGCCGCCAAAATATACCTTGCGGCGCTTAGTCTCGGCACGACCTCTGTGCAAGAGCTGGCGCAAAAAACCAGTATCAAGCGACCGACCGTGTACCTGCATGTTGACGAGCTCATCGCTCAGGGACTCTTCGAGAAAATCTCGATAAACAAAAAACATTTCTATCGGGCGGCAGACCCGCGCGTTCTCGAAGAGCGCTTGAAAAACGGCTTGAGTGCGATTCAAAAAGTGATGCCGGAGTTTGAGGCGCTAAAAGCGCGGACACCGGGTAAGCCGCAAATTGTCGTGTACGAAGGTGTCGAGGGGATACGGAATATTTATCGAGAAGTAAAGAAGTCAAACAGTTTTCGCGTTTGGTCCAACGTGGGGGAATACTATGCCCCATTCCATGACGTATACATGGAAGTCGCCGAGTCCGTCAAACAGAATGGAATCGGTGTACGTGAGATTATTGCCGATACCAAAGAGTCTCGACGCTATTCAAGGTTGGTCGCAAAAATGTGCGGCCCAACATACGTGGCGCGCACAGCGACAGTGGAAGGCTTTTCCAATGATGCAATTATTTTCGGCAACATTGTCGCACTCTTTCGCTTGAGCGAGCACAATATGTTTGTCGTCCGCATAGAGGACAAAACGATAGCGGACAGCATGAAAGCGCTGTTTGATATGGCGTGGAAATCAGCCAAAGCCTTCCGCTAACTATTCTCTAATTCGCACGAATATGCGAATAGATTACACTCGTTCCACGTATTCACCCGTCTCGGTATTGATGCGGACGACATCGCCCAACTTCACGAACATCGGGACGTCGAGCGTCGCCCCCGTTTCAAGCTCCACTATTTTTGAGCCGCCCTGTGCGGTGTTGCCGCGGACATCCGGCGGAGCCTCGGTAACTTTGAGCTCGACTTTCACAGGGAGCTTCACACGGAAGAGCCGCTCGTCAAACCACAGCGTCTCCACTTCGGTATTACCCTTGAGGAATTTGCCGTTGCCACCCATCTGCTCCTCCGTGACGGAGAAGCGCGTGGACTTGTCCTTGGCATCGTGGAAAAACCATTCGCCATTGCGCTCGTAGATAAAAACGGCCGGACGCGATTCGATTTCGGCTTCCGTGAGTTTGTCGGATTGCTGAAATGAGTACTCGGTCACCGTGCCCTTGATGATGTGGCGCAGTTTGGTCTGATTGACCGGACGGCGCTGTTGCTTCTGCATGATGTTGTTCCACGTGCAGACGTACGGCTCGCCATCGACGAGTACCGCAACCCCCGGCTTGATATCGTTATATGCCAACATTGCTGGGTATTCTATTCAAAAAACGCCGTTTGTCCAACTTATTCCTCGCTGACGCCAGTGCTCTTTGCGGTCATGCCGCCTTCGGCGAGACTCTTTTTGATATCTTTGAATAGCTGGTTCAGGACGGGCTTGTTTTCCTTGAGGAACGTGCGCGCGGCGTCGTAGCCGCGGCCGAGCTTGGTCTCGCCGATGGCGTAGGAGCCGGCCGACGATTTCTGTACGAAGCCGAGCTTCTCGCCAAGCGCGAGCGCCTCGCCCTCCTTTGAAATGCCCTCGCCGTAGAGCATGTCGAATTCCGTCTGGCGGAACGGTGCGGCGATTTTGTTTTTCACGATTTTCACGCGGTGCCGGCCGCCCATGACCTCGTCGCCCTTCTTGATTTGCGCGATGCGGCGTATGTCAATGCGCACCGATGTATAGAACTTGAGTGCCTTACCGCCCGGAGTCGTCTCGGGGTTACCGAACATGACACCGATTTGCATGCGGATTTGGTTGATGAAAATGACGATGGTTTTCGTCTTGCTTACGATGGCGGTGAGTTTGCGAAGTGCTTGCGACATGAGGCGCGCCTGTTTGCCGACGTGCTGTGCGCCCATGTCGCCCTCGATTTCGTCTTTTGGGGTGAGTGCGGCGACCGAGTCGATGACGATGACGTCGATTTTGCCGCTGCGCACCAACGACTCGACTATCTCAAGCGCCTGCTCGCCGGTATCCGGCTGGGAGACAAGAAGATGCTCGATTTGTACGCCGAGTTTCTTTGCGTACTCCGGGTCGAGAGCGTGCTCTGCGTCTATGTACGCGCAGATACCGCCTTTTTTCTGTGCTTCGGCTACTACTTGGAGCGAGATTGTCGTTTTGCCGGATGATTCGGGGCCGAATATTTCGATGATGCGTCCGCGGGGTAATCCGCCGATGCCGAGTGCCCAGTCTACACCGATGGAGCCGGTAGAAATGGCATTCACGTCTACTTTCGGCTGGGCGCCGAGCATCATGATGCTGTCGTCGCCGAATTTCGTCTTGATGTCGGAGAGCGCACGCTCAATGTCTTTGTCGGGCTTGCCTGCCGACTTGTCCGCCGCGTCGGAGGCTGAACGGGTGCCGATGGTTTTCGGCGGTGCTTTTTCCTTTTTTCCAAATTTGACCATAGGAATAGTTTTTAGTTAATAGTTCGTAGTTGATAGTACATATACAACTCGCAGTATATCGAAGTACGTTTATTGTGCTACGGCAGGTGTGGACGACGAAGTGGTCGTCTGCGGTGAGCTTGCTTGCCCTGAGCTCGTCGAAGGGGTCGAAGGGGGAGTGTAGACAATTTGTATCACCTGACTCCGGCGACGGCCATATTTATCGGTGGCGTCGAGGATAATGCGGTTTAATCCGGGGGAGAGGAGGTACGGCTCGTTGAATACGCCGCCCTCAGTCACGCTGATTTGTTTACCGTTCATGGAGAGTGAGGAAATACGGTCGGCCGTGCCTTTGATTTCGATGAACGGGTCGTGCACTTCCGTCGTTTCGGAGTTGACGACTATGCGCGGGCCGTAGAGAAGTCCGCGCGCTTCGAAATATGCGTAGCCCAGCACGAGCAAGAAAAAGACGACGATGACTATCGTGGTTATTCGGCTGTCTCGGTAGGGAAGCATTGTGCTTGGTAGTATAACGTGCTGGGAAGTGACCTGTCTTGATCAAACCAAAACACCAATGGACGTTGCATTGGTTGGTATTTCCAATGTCGCTCTGACTATGGGTATTGCACGACCATACAGACAGTATATTATTCGTACATATCTCGTCAATCTTCGCATCAATCCTCAGCAAACGACAGTAGAGGTCGTGACTCAAGTAGGACGATTATAAGGTCGATGAGACTGGCACTGCGCGATAGCCAGGATGTATACAACCTGCTCAACCATGCAACTATCTGGCACCGCCTCGGGGTTGCCGAGGAGGTTGGCCATTCTGCATTGTATTTGCCCTATTGCTCCGTGTTGCGTCAAAAGCCAGAAGTTGGGGCGGACCGAGTGCAAGCATTGATCGAAGAATTCGCCATGCTCTATGGCATGAGCGGTATTAGCCGTTCAATCATGCCGGGTAATGGGCAAGACCACTTCGAGATTATCGAAACAATACGCAAATTGAATCCGATATATCAGCATCTTTTATTTGAGGGGTATGAGATTGCTTCAGAACAAGAGAACGCGTCGGTTCACCGCGATCTCGCGCGTCGGGCACGTGAACGCGGCTACATGGTCACTATTTCCTCGGGAAGTACTGTTGATAGATGGAATGCAAAACCATACTTTCGCGACCGCGTAGTCAAAGCGCTCGGCCATGGTGCCGTGCCACCGGGAGTACACTTGGACTCGCCACAGCACTCCGAGGAAATTATCCAGGCAATCCAAAACTTATTTAAGACCGATGCGGAGCGTGTGGTGGTTAAGATTAGCGGAAGCGGTGGCAAGGGCAACACGATTCTCACTCGCGGAGAGGACGTTCAATCGGCGAGTAAAGAAATTTACTCTCGCCTGTTAGCGAAAAACGAGAAATGGGTTGCGGTTGAAGCGTGGATTCCCTGGCAAACCACAGGCTGTTGCTCGTTCTTCCTCGCCGACAACCACGCGCCAATCCCGATGACGCTGGTTGAGCAGGTACTTTCGCCGATATCGGCAGGATTCATAGGCTCAAAGTCGCTTGTTAACATTACAAGTGCCGATCAGCAGGCAATAAATGATCTCACGGCCCGTATCGTGAATATGGCACTCGTCGAAGGTATACGGGGTTTTTGCGGTGTGGACTTCATCATCTCGCTACCTGGACGAACCAAAAACGAGCTGTTACTTCCTTCGGGTCTCGCTTTACGCTACATCGAAGCTACTCCACGTATAGGTGCGCACAACCAGGAAATGAAGGCGCTCTCCATGATTGCTACACGTGAGGGTGCTGCTGTTGATGACTTTGTGCATGTGCGCGTGTGCAATAATCCAATCCCCGGCACGACATCGCGTGGGGATTTGTACTCTTGGTTCGCTCAGGCACTTCGTGACCTTGCAGAGCCTCTTACTGAACAGTTCATTGATTATGACACCGTGCACTTCCTGCTCGATTGTAACTTTGGGCAAGATTTGCGGACGCGCTACGACGCCATCATGTTCGTGTGTCGCCGCGGTCGCGCTGAGGTGAAGTTGCGCGCCGCATTTAGTCACCTACAGTCACTCGGAGTGTTGCAGACTTGAGAAATTTACTGCTTTAAGTTCGTGAGATTATCGTCGAGCGTTATCTTCCTCACTTTCTGCACCTGTCTCATCTTCTGGCTCTTGCGCCAGCTCGTCGGCGTTGCCCTCACCGATAATGTCGCGCGGCTTCGCTCCGTCCGCGGGCCCGACGACGCCGCGGTCTTCGAGCATGTCGATGAGCTTTGCGGCGCGCGCATAGCCGACACCGAGCTTGCGCTGGAGGTACGATGTTGATGCCTTGCCGGCTTCTATCACGGTCTTTTTTGCCTCCGGATACAACTCGTCATCATCGTCACCCTCGCTTTCCATTGAGGCGAAGATTGCGTCCGTACCACCGTTCTGTTTTGAATTGTCGGTGAAATCTATTTCCATGGGGAGCGTGCCTTCGTTCTGTTTTGCAATCCAAGCGACCACGCGTTTCACCTCGGTCTCGGTGATAAACGGCGCTTGGATACGGCGCGGCTTGCTCATCTCGCCCGAGAGGAAGAGCATATCGCCCGCGCCAAGCAACTTCTCCGCTCCGCCGGTGTCGAGAATGGTACGCGAATCTATTTGTGAGGCGACCTGCAAGGCGACGCGGGCGGGAATGTTGGCTTTGATAAGGCCGGTGATGACCTTCACCGACGGCCGTTGCGTAGAGAGAATGAGGTGAATACCGATGGCGCGGCTCATCTGCGCAAGGCGCACAATCCCGCTCTCGAGCTCTCGCGGGTAGGCACTCATGATGTCGGCGAGCTCGTCAATAATGAGAACGATGTATGGCATCGCTTCCGGCAACGGCTCTTCCGAGCCCGCGGCGGCCTTTTCGAGCGCGGGCGCGAGCACGTTTGTGTGGTACGAGGCGATGTCGCGCACACGCTCGGCTTCCAGGATGTTGTACCGGCGTTCCATTTCTTTCGCGAGCCACTTGAGCGCCAGTATCGCTTTCTTCGGGTCGGTGATGACGGGGGTGAGCAGGTGGGGGATTGAATTGTACGCGGTCAGTTCGACGCGCTTCGGGTCCACCATGATAAATCGCAGCCGTTCCGGTCCGCAGCGGTAAAGGAGGCTGACGACGAAGTCGTGGATGGCCACCGACTTTCCGGCGCCGGTCGTACCGGCGACGAGAAGGTGCGGCATGCGCGCCAGGTCGGCGAAGTGCGCCTGACCGGTGATGGAGCGACCGAGCGCGACGAGTAGCGCCTTGTCGGAGCCGACGAACTGCTCGTCGGAGACAATGGGCGCCATGCCGAGCGTGGTTCGCGCAATGTTCGGCACTTCGATACCGACAAGCGACTTACCTGGAATCGGCGCTTCGATGCGCACCGGAGAGGCGGCAAGCGCAAGCTCGAGATTGCTCTGCAACGCCACGATTTTTGAAAGGCGCACACCTTCGGCCGGCTTCATCGCATAACGTGTCACGGTGGGGCCGATCGACGCCTCGTCCATCTCCACGGAGATGCCGAAATTTTGGAGCGTGCGCTTGATGATGTTCATGTTCGCTTTCACGTCGCCGACCTCCGGCTTGCCTTTGTTTTTCTGCAGGAGCGAAGCCGGCGGGGGAGTGTATGCGTTGCCGGTTGCGGCGATGATGGGGAAGCCGTCGGGCGGGGCCTCGATGCGCCTTTCAAATGTCGTCACTGCGGGTCCGTCTTTTTTCTCACTCGCCTCGGGTTCATCGTCGCTCTCTTCGGGCTCCGGCTCGGGCTCGTCAGGAAGTCCCGTTACCGGTACGTCATCAAGAGGAATCTCCTCCGGCTCGCCGCTCGAGACAAACCATTCACGGATAGCGGCAAAAAGCGCACCGAGGTGAATATTGAACGCGATGACGAGCGCGGCAATGATGAACGCGATGAGGAAGATGACCGTGGCGGTCGTATCGACTGCCGCGACGATAGACTGCGACACGCCTTGTCCGAGGACACCGCCATGGCCGGGGAAAGCAAGGTTGACGAGACCGAGCGCGGAGAGCAGGAACACGAACATGCTTGCGAGTTGCACCCAGCCGAACTGTCGCTCAAAAGAGCGAAAGATGAGAATGGCGAGGAGGATGAGCGAAAGGGGGAGTAGGAGGTAGCCGACCCCCAAGAGCCATGTGAACCATTCATAGAGAAGCCCCCCGACTTTTCCGCCCCCTCCCGCCTCGGCAAGGATGAGGAAACCGGCCAGGGCGACAAAGAATATCGCGATTACGCCCCGCAGTGCCTCGCTGCTCACCTTTGGCTCTGATACATCGGCCTCCTCCGCATCTTTTCGCTTGCCGTTTTTGCGTTCCCGCTTTGATTTCATGCGGACATCATACCACGCGTTGTTTCGGATTTTTTCCGGTAATTTGCGATTTTCTTCTATGTTTAGAGCGCCAAGAAAGGAATCTCGACAGGTCATCCGGAATGCATAACAAGTCTCGAAGTGTTGGTAGGGCGAATAACCATGCCGGCAGTTGTATGTCGCACAATCACGATATCGGACACGCTTGTATTGTGAAATATTCCTCTATATAATCCACATACCTGCGTCCTTACGGACATTTCACGGACATCTCGCAGGAGACCACAATGGACGACACAAAGGACATCCAAAAGAACAACTCTCTATCGGTTTTTCTTGATGGCCAGACAAGAACGAACCCGTTTGGTCTCAATCGCGCGGCTGAACGGGCATACCGTCGTGCAGAGCGCATCTGTGCGGCCGCCTACCTGCTCACGAGCCATATACCGGGCACAGAGAACATAAGAGGCGAAGTCCGGGTCTCCGGCACAGGTCTCCTCTCCGACGCGCTGGCGCTGCGTGACGACATGCGCTCGCTCCAGTCAAAAAGAGTGCTGAACCTCCAATTGCGGGTGCGTCACATGATTTCCCTTATCAGAGTCCTCTCTGCTGCCGGATTTATATCGGAGGCTAATGCGAACACCATGACCGAAGCGCTCGATGAGCTTGGGAATTTCACGTCAGTATCGCAGAGGTCTGCGCTCTCGGAGAGTGTTTCTATATCGCGTGAGGATCTTATGGACATCGGTTCTGTACAGCGGAGTCAAAGTCCAAGAAGAGTCATAAAGGACACTCACGGTGCGTCCGATACGATAAAGGACAGTGTGCACATATCGGACAATGTCAAAGTGTCCAATACGAAGTCCAATTCAAATGGGACAAGTGGCTCCCGTGTCCAAAACATCCTCGAGATATTGAGGGTGGGTGGTTCGCTCGGCATTAGAGACATTGCATCAAACTTGCCGGAATACAGCGAGAAGATGATACAACGCGAGCTTCTTGGTATGGTCGCACGTGGTCAAATCCGCAAAATAGGGCTCAAAAGATGGAGCAAATACTCCCTCGCACAGTAAATCCTGCTATTTTTAGCCATAGGCCTTCATCGTCCCTACACGGGAAGTTTCTGTGTTCCGGAAATACCGGAAATATATGGCTTTGTGGAACGTCATAGTGGATGCCCCCTCTCTCATTGACTCCCCGTTGGGGCTGGAGTATTCTGCGGCGGTAACTCGTGAAGCGGAATATGCCCAATAAATGGGCGTTTTTCATCACAAGTTATCCACAAAACAGGGGTGGGCAAATACAACCGCTCTTTGCCTCCTAGTATATAATTGCGCTGATGTGCCAATGTGGTGCATTGCGCAGGGAGGTGGCGGAAGTCGCCCTCTGTGCGGTTCTTTGACATTTGGATAAGGAAACAATATTCAGGGTGTCGCACACCCGCGTTCATGATGAACATGAACACCCGCTCCCTTTCTCAGGGAGGCGGTTCTGTACGTCTGCTAATCCCGACACGTCCGCATGTCCGCACGAATTATTCCCTATTGCTGCTAATCCCTCGCTCCGCACTACAATTATTAGAAGGAGTAGGGGCTAGCATAATTATCACGGCTAGCGAGGATCCGAAATGAAAGCTTGCTTTCATTTCGTCCGAGCGAAGACGGGATATGAGACGCGGCAAACCGCGTCGATTATTAGTTGTCTTTCACTTCGGTGGAGGACACACAACAGTACGCGCTCCTCGTCGAAAGGGTGCGCGTGCGACTCGTTCGCTTTTTAGAGCGGACGGGAAAGGTCAAAAACAAACTATGAGTAAAGCATTAGCAACAAAAAATGTTGCGGCAGTTGCTTTGGCTCTCGCTATGGTTTTTGGTTTCACGTTTGCATTTGCCAAGCCGGTTCATGCTGACGCGCTTTCCGATCTCCAAGCGCAGGTCCAGGCATTGCTCGCACAGATTGCATCGCTCCAGGGTGGCTCGTCCACTTCCGGTGGCGCGTGCTTCACGTTCACGCAGACCCTTCAGCAGGGCTCGACGGGAGCTGAAGTCATGCAAGTTCAGAAATTCCTTAACAATCACGGCTTCACGGTCGCGGCGACAGGTGCAGGTTCTCCGGGTAACGAGTCTTCGTACTTCGGTGGTCTCACCAAAGCAGCGGTCATGAAATTCCAGGCTGGTAACGGCATCTCGCCGGTCGCCGGTTACTGGGGTCCGATAACTCGCGCAAAAGCCAACGGCATGTGCGCAGGTACGGGTACAGGCACGGGTACAGGCACGGGTACAGGCACGACAGCTGGGGGCAACCTCATCATCGCCGCAGGTTCTCAGCCGGCCAACTCGCTCGCTCCGCAAGGCGCGGCGCGCGTTCCGTTCACGACATTCACTCTCACCAACACGTCCAACGCGGCGGTGACGGTCAATGGCGTGTCGATACAGCGCACGGGCCTCGCACAGGACGCAGTCTTCTCTGGCGTTGTCTTGGTTGACTCCAACAACATTCAGGTAGGCACGTCCAAGACCTTCAACTCTCTCCATCAGACTACGGTTGGCGACACGTTCGTCGTTCAGCCCGGTCAGAC
Source organism: Candidatus Kaiserbacteria bacterium RIFCSPHIGHO2_02_FULL_55_25 (assembly GCA_001781335.1). Taxonomy (GTDB): domain Bacteria; phylum Patescibacteriota; class Minisyncoccia; order Phycocordibacterales; family UBA2100; genus UBA10103. The sequence goes on from MFLL01000027.1 coordinate 38,206, forward strand.
GATGACGTTGACGGTTGCGGGCAACATGGCTGCTTCCCTCGCCAGCTACGCTGGTCAGGTCGCAGGCATCACCGTCACTGGCGTCAATGTCGCCAGCGGCACGGTAGGCGGCTCGCTCCCGATTACGGGCGCGATGCAGACTATCAACGCGACACTTTCGCTCGGTTCCGTTTCGACGACCACATCGGCCTTCGATCCGGGCGTGGCAACCACCAAGAACATCGGCGACACGGGAATCAAATTCTCGGGCGTCAAGTTCACGGCCGGTTCCACCGAAGACCTCAAGCTCTACAGCATCCGCTGGAGGCAGGTCGGTTCGGTCAGCTCGTCTGACTTGACCAACGTCGTGACCATCGTCAACGGTACTTCGTACCCGACGACGGTTGACTCGACAGGCAAGTACTACTCGACGGTGTTCCCGGGCGGTCTCTTGATCGGCAAGGGCAACTCAATCGATGTGTACGTGCAGGGTGATATCGTCGGTAGCAACTCCTCGTCCCGCACCGTGGACTTCGACCTCGACAAGGTCACGGATGTGTACTTCGTAGGTCAGCTCTACGGCTACGGTATCGCTCCGAGCGGCACCTACACGCCGTGGTACAACGGCTACGTCGTGACCCTCTCCGGTGCGTCGGTAACGACCATCGGCAAGGACACGAGTGCCGCGAACGCCGCGCAGAACATCGCGATCAACGTCGCGAATCAGCCGCTCGGCGGCTTCGTGATCGACCTCAAGGGTGAGGCCATCTCGGTCCAGTCCCAGGTCTTCACCATCGCCACTTCGTCGGCATCCACGGGTCTTCTCACCAACGTATCACTCGTTGACGAGAACGGCGTCGTGGTCGCCGGTCCGGTTGATGCTACGTGGTCTTCGGGTAGCATGATCGTAACCTTCACTGATACCGTGACGTACCCGTTGGGTCGCCACACATTCAGCTTGAAGGGCAAGATCCCGTCCGGCGCCGGCAACGGTGCGACGGTCGCTGTCACGACGAACCCATCCAGCAACTGGACCAACATCACCGGTCAGACGACGGGTAACTCCGTCACGCTCTCCGGTGCGGGTAGCTTCACGATGAACACGATGACGGTGAAAGCGGGTGCGCTCGCAGTCACCATCGGCACTACTCCGGTCGCCCAGAACATCATCGCCGGTGTGCAGGGCTTCACCTTCGCGAACGTCCAGTTGGATGCTTCGCAGTCGGGCGAGGACGTCCGCATCAGCTCGATCGCGCTCACCGAGAACGGAAGCAGTCATGCTTTCGCGGGTGCGCACAACAAGCTCTCGACGTGTCAGCTCTACGACGGCGCTACCGCACTCAACGGCGGCAGCAACGTAGTTAGCGGCGATTCAGTCGCAACGACTACGACGGCAACGCAGGCAAGCACCTTCACGCTCGACAACTCGCTTACAATCGCGAAGGGAACGGTGAAGACGCTTGCGCTCAAGTGCAACGTCGCCACCACGGCCGACTCGAACTCGCGATTCCAGTGGGGCATCGCTTCTGCCCAGAT
>MFLL01000028.1 GCA_001781335.1 Candidatus Kaiserbacteria bacterium RIFCSPHIGHO2_02_FULL_55_25
TGGCACAGAGTTAGGAGCCCCTTATTCATGAGGTAACGTCAATAACTTCCTCCCTCATAAAAGATGTTTACGCGACGAATCGCTTCATCCACCACGCGGTATCGCTCGATCAGGCTTTCGCCCATTGTCGAATATTCTCGGCTGCAGCCCCCCGTAGGGGTATGATCCGTGTCTCAGTATCATCGGTGGGGGTCACCCTCTCAGGTCCCCTAAACGTCATAGCCTTGGTGAGCCATTACCTCACCAACTAGCTGATATTACGCAGGCCGCTCCGGGAGCGATAAATCTTTCATCTTGCGACATATCGGGAATTATCCGATCTTTCGACCGGTTATGCCCGACTTCCGGGTACGTTCCTACGTGTTACTACCTCGTCTGCCATGGGTCTAAACCCATTCGACTTGCATGCCTTATCCATACCGCCAGCATTCACCCTGAGCTAGGATCAAACTCTAAGCAAAAGAATTAATGCAGGTATGCACTGCGGAGAATATCCGAGCACATACGAGAAACTCTTGCGAATTTGATTTAGTTCTTTTTCCTGCATGACAATGTCATGCAGACTATGCCATCGCTCGGACGTCGTGAGAGCGAGCTCCCACGCGATCCTCGCTAGACATAGATAGGATGGACGAAACAAAAGAATGGATATTCTCTTGTCTCATTACTGTCTACTCAACTAGCAAAACGCTCCTAGGGTCTTACCAATTGTTTTCTTGTTGTGTTGCTTGCTTGCCCTTCGTAGCTCGCCGACGGCGAGCGAAGTAGGGCTTGTGTGTTGCTTTTGCTTTCGAATTTCCGGCTTAAGGAAATTCGAACTTACCAATCTGGTTTTTACATAGATTGTTTTTCACACCGAACCCCGCTACAGGACTCGATGTAAATGCTTTGTCTTTTCGTATGTCAAAGGTCAAACCAACTCTCCCGACTTATTTTCCAACGTCCGCTAAACGGCGGACTCTGGCCGGTCTAAGGCCTTCCAGTCGAGTGACTTTCGGGCGTTTCTTTCAACCAACCACGGCGGAAAGAAAATGCCATCAGGAGCGATGGTCCGAGGAGTATATACGTGCGGGCATTTTGCGTCAAGCAAGGGCGTATTGCGCCCACAGAGGAAGAATTTTTAACGCTTCCGGCGCCTCCCGAGTACACCCCGGAATGTCGGGGAACCTCAACACCTCGGGGTGGAACTGCACCGTATACGCTTTGTCGGCATAGCGCAGGGCGCTGAAAGAGCACGCGGGGCTCTGCGCGAGCAGGGTCGCACCGGAAGGAAGCGTGGTGATGCTGTCTTTGTGCGCATATTGGGCGAAGAACGACTTCGGCAAATGACCGAACACCGGGTCCTTGGCTCCCTCCTCCGTGAGCCCTACTTCGTATGAGCCGAATTTGCTTTGTGCCGTATCATTTTCGACTTCGCCTCCGTGCATCTGCGCGACCATCTGATGACCGAAGCACACGCCAAGAAGTGGCAGGCGCTGTGCGAGTGTGTAGGAAATAATGTTGCGCGTGCGGGAAAGGAGAATGAGTGACATGAGCCGCGCAGGGTCCTTGGCCGGTCGGCCGCCGTGGAAATCAAAATCTGACGAGCCTCCGAATATCACCCCGTCGATTCCTTTGAGAAATTCGTCCGGCGTACTCCACGCGAGCCGTTCGTCGAGCGCGGAGAGAAACGAGATGTCCGCGGTGCCGCCGAGCGCCGAGCGGAAATGCGTCTGCTCCCCCGCGATGCGGGATTCATCGGTGCGTGACTGGACGACAAGTATCCGTTTCATATCTCTATATACAAAAGTATACGCTATTAAATTCCCCCCTGTGGGAAAAGGGACGCCGCCGGCGAGGATACGCCGGCGGCCATACAACTCGGGAACAGATGTTCAGCTTGTGGTGCAATCATTGCCGTTGCGGCCCCGCTTGCTTTCGCCCGTGCGGGCATCAGCTCCACGCGCGATACGCTCCTTGCCCCATAGGATAAGACCGCTACGACGGCTCTTCCTCGCACGCTTCTTTTTGTGCGAACGTGGCCGAATTCTGCGCGAACGCCTCTTCAGTCTTGTCTTACGTGCCATTGGTCCTCCGGGAACAATTGAGGGTCACTGCGACCCGTGGCTAAGAGTGTACACAAAATCAACATTCACGCAAAAAGATGCCCCGCCGGCGTCCATAGCCGGCGGGGTCGAATTCGTAGAGAGATCAAGGCCAAACCACCAATCCTTTCCCGAGCAATTTACTCAAGGCACTCAAGTAGGATTTGGCCGACGCGACGAGCGTGTCCGGGTCGGCAACCTTCGCCGACACAGATCGGCCATCAATCGAAAGACGGATGTGCACCTCGGCTTGCGCTTTGGATTGCGACTCCGCTTCAATCATGTGGACTTGGTAGAGCTCGAGCTTAGCGTCGTTGGGTATCGCGACCCTGATGGCGTCGAAAATCGCGTCGACGACGCCATTCTCGGTGTCTGCAAAACCGTCGACCTGTTCTCCGTCAATCATGAGCGAGATGTCTGCCCACGGCTTTTCGCCGGACGTATCGGTTGCTGTCTTGAGCCTGTGCAACTTGATACGGTCGTGCGCAGCCGCTATCTCCTCATTGACCAAGGCCTCGATGTCTTCGTCGTAGACCTCCTTCTTGCGGGCGGCCAAAGCTTTGAACCGGACCATGATGTCGGCGAGTTCGTTGTCGCCAACCTGATAGCCCAATTCCCCAAGCTTCAAACGCATCGCTCGACTGCCGGAGTGTTTGCCCATCACGAGCGACTTCGTGCTCGCGCCCACGCTCTCGGGCGTCATGATCTCGTACAGTCGTCCTTTGATCATGCCGTCCTGATGGATACCGGACTCATGCGCGAACGCATTGCGGCCGACGATTGCCTTGTTGTACTGCACGGGGAAGGACGTCACGGCCGACACGAGCTTAGAGGCCCGCGTCAACATCGTACTTTCGATTCCCGTCCAGAAAGCCAACACATCCTGCCTGACACGCATTGCCATGACGACGGATTCGAGCGACGCGTTGCCGGCACGTTCTCCGATGCCGTTTACCGTACACTCAATTTGTCGTGCCCCGGCACGCACGCCCGCCAACGAGTTGGCGGTGGACATGTCGAGGTCGTCGTGACAATGGACCGAAAACCGTACTTTGTCCGAATTCGGCACGCGCTCGCGCACCGTCTTGAACATCGCGTAATAGTCCTCGGGGGTGGCGTAGCCCAGCGTATCGGGCAGGTTGATAGTTGTAGCTCCTGCCTTGATAGCGGCCTCCACGCACCGGCACAGAAAATCGATTTCCGTGCGCGTCGCATCTTCGGCCGACCACTCCACATCACCGCACAGATTGCGTGCACGCTGAACCGACGACACGACCATGGCGAAGACCTCCTCGGGGCTCATCTGAAGTTTCAGCTTCATATGGTCCGGCGAGGTTGAGATGAAGGTGTGAATCCTACCGCGGCGGGCAAACTTGATAGCCGCGGCGGCACTGTCGATATGCGCGGGCTTCGCACTCGTCAAAGCACAAACCACTGCACTGACTGCACGCTTGCCGATTTCCTGAACCGAGTGAAAATCATCTTGATTTTCGGGTGCAGGAAATCCCGCTTCGATTATATCGACACCCATATTGTCGAGCAGTTCAGCCACTTCCAATTTCTCATCGTGCGTCATTGTGGCTCCGGGGCATTGCTCCCCGTCGCGCAATGTCGTGTCGAAGATGTAGACATGATCCGCTTCGTCACCTGTCTGTACACTCATTGGATTCTAGCCTCCTTATTGGCGTTGACTCTGTGACTCTATTCGAAACTCAAAGAACAGAAAGAACAAGCCCTCCGAGTGGAGGGCTTGTTTGTATCCGGACTTTAGTTTCTAGACACAAGCAAAACCTCCACTCGAAGTGGTAAGGAGGAGGCCGAGGAGGTTACCCTGCTTGTATCGCATAGATTCAAATTACCGTGCGTAGCAAAACTGTCAAGCACATAAAAAGATTGCCCCCGTACGTACGGGGGCATACCCACTTCGACGCCGGCGGGCCGGCCTATTCTTTCGGACCGTGCCACTTCATCGCTTTTTCAAGAGCGATACCGATTCCGTGCTGTATTTCCTTGAGACCGTGTGGATTGTTGACCGTCGCCACGAGTCTTGGCGATAGATGCGTCCGCACGATAGCCACGATGACTTGCAATGCGACCTCGTTCGGATCGTCGGGCTGCGCTGTCGTGCTCTCCGGCACTCCAACAGGATAATTACCGCCGATGCCGACAGCAGCCGAAGCAATTTTACCACTCATGTATCTCTCCTCCCTCTAAAGACCTGAACTAAAAAGACCCCCTTGCGGGGGGGTCTTTTGAGTTGATTGATTCGTTTGAACCTAACAGCTCGAAAGCCCCCGCGTGGAGGTTTCAATAATCGCAATAATCGCGAACTGCCGATTCATGTGTGGATTCTAACGCCGCCGAAGATGGCGTCAAGTGTTTGACAATAAGCACCGCGACCCATAGGCTACTCGCAGCAACAGTCTCCGTTGCCATGCACTGGGAGCACAGTGGTATGACAATCCGATTTGATATCACCGGTATCGTCCTTGACGGCGAAAAGGACCAAGTGACTAAGAAGCTCAAGGGGGCTTTCCCGGGGGCGGTAGTGGACTTCAGCGGCGTGCGCGCCGAGAAGATTGACATCATGATCACCAGCCCTCCGGCGGGCGACTTCGCGGAGCTCGAAGTCCGCGTCGGAAACATCATGCGTGACTGTAACTTCCCGCGTCACAAGATTTTTCCCGCCGTGACAAAGATCAGCGGGCAAGCGCCGGTCGTGTAGGCGATAGGCCGAAGATACGAGCGCCGGCCATGCCGGCGCTCTCACTTTTTATACTGTTCAGCCGCAACAAAGCTGGTGAAATTAAATTTTAGGTCTTGGATGGATTCTTCGAGCACGTCAAGTTTGTATACGGATGCGGCCGCACGCGCGGCGATTACTGCGGTCGAGGCAGGTAGCTTTCCTTTCGCCAAATCTTCGGCGGCTTTTGCGGTGTCTTCGTAGTCGCGGACTTTCACCTTGGGCCAGCGGCGCTTGAGGTACATGCGGCACTGCTTGATGGCTTGGTCGTGTGAGGTGATGGTCTTCACCTTGTCCGAGGTGACACCCCGGCGGACGAGCAGACAGTGGTGCACATCTATTTCAAAGATTTTCTTGATGTGAAAGCGATGTTTTGCCATCGCATGTATCGCCTCCAATACCACTCCTCCGTTGCTGTTCTCTATCGGGAATATACCGACATCTATCGTACCGACCTCAAGCGCCGAAAGCACCTTTTCGGCTGTGACGAGATATTCGATGTGAACATTCTTGAGGCCAGCCTTGTGTGCGTAGGCACGCCCCGCCTCTTCCGAGAAGCTGCCTTTGGCTCCCATGACCCCGATTTTCATCGCGTTATCCTACAGCGGACAATACTTATTGACAAGAGACGGCGGCGTGACGTGGAACTCTTCACCCTTGTGCGCCGTATACCGGTTGCTATGCTCATGTGTAGGTTGGAGGTTGCAGGAATCCTGCAGACCTCGTCACAGCCGAGGGAGGGAGAACCAATGTTCGATTCACGCGGGGTGTCCTACTGCGAATGCCTGCTGATGGACAATTACTGTCGCGCGCATGGGATTAATCCCGACAATCACGGCTTAGGGCCGACGCAAATTGCCGACATTCTCGCCGCCGAGAAACGGCGTCTGCATCTCGTGCCTGTGTCCGAGTTGCTGTCGGCGCAACCCGCCTGAAACAACGGCAGAGCTCGTTATACATGACAATATCCGGATGAGGGGCCGCCATCGCGGCCTCTTTTCATTTTCTTGACAATATTTTGGCATGGGCTATCCTGCAAATATATGAGCATTATCAAGGTAGCCCAGAGCTTCTATTTCTTTGCTTTCTGGACCACGGGGGCCTTGGCTTTTGCGCATAAGTAAAGAAACTGAAACGCAAAAAACCCAAGCCCCGCCCCAAGCGGGGCTTTGTCGTTAAGAACTGCAGTTTGGAATCTGCCCCGAGCGTCGAGTCAGATTCCAGATCACAGCGGTCTGGCCAGCTTTAGTAACTACTGCTGCGCGTTCTTTGCAGCACATTTCGTAACCTGATTTGTCCGTAAAAAACAGGGAGACTTAAGGACATGCGAAGCACACAAGCGACTGCCGCTGCCGTTGCCGAACCCGTTACCACGCAAACGAAACGTGTTCTCGTTGTCGGCCCCGAAGACTGGACGACCGACGATATCGTATTCCTCAAAGATTACCTTCATAAGCGCGGCATTGTCGCCAAGACATTCCGCGCGGATGAAGGCATCGAAGTCGGCCATGTCATCGAAGCAATTGCCAATGTGGATGCCTTCGTGCTCGTGCTTGGTACTGACCAGCGCGGTTGGTGCAACAGGCACAGCGGCCGCCTCTCGATTGCCGCCCAACTGGCTACGGTAAAATTCAAATCCATGGCCTACGTCGGCCCGGTACACGCAGCCGACACGGCTCAGGTATTGTAAGCACCAAATTGCGGGGTCGCACACGAACAAACGCCGGCAGCAATGCCGGCGTTTTTCTTTTCTACCCCTCCAGAAGCTTAGAGACTTTGCTTTCCGACATCTCAAACCGTTCCAGCACATCTTTGCAATACGGATTGAAAGTGTAGACGTCTTTAAAGAGTTTCTCGTCATGCTTCACGCTCTCCACCGCGTCCATCAAATAGCCGAACGATACCGTATCTATTTCGGTGCGGTTGAATCCTCCTTGCGCGACGATTTGCCCGATGAAATGCGTGAGGAAGAGTGTCTCCGCGAGGTGTTTGTCGTGCTGTTCCGGCGTCATCTCGACGACATCAAAACCGCACTGTTTTAGAAATTCGGCGAGCATTTTGTACACATCCCCCGGCAACGAGTGCTCCGCGAGCACGATGCGAAAACCACTGATATCGCCGTTTCGTTTCTCATAACTTTCCGGTCCCCACATCGGATGGGTGGCGATGAACGGCTGATTCCCCGCCAGTCGCTTCAATATAGCGGCCGTATGCACTTTCACTGTCGCGACGTCGACGACAATACCCCCATCGCGCATGTGCGGCAAGATTTTCTTGAGCGCGCCTTCAAACGCGTGAATGGGGACCGCGAGTACAACCGCATCAGACTGCGCGGTTTCTTCCAGAGTGAAAAACTTCTTTCCGTCCGGTTTCTCGTGTGATGAAAATACGCGGATTTCCACGGACGGCGCAAACCGGCCGACAAGCGTAAAAAGGAGCTTGCCGAATGCGCCGTACCCGACGATACCGACGGAGCGAATGGTCATTTCTTGGCTTTGTTGCGACGTTTTTCTACCCATACGAGAAGCGGAGTCGCGAGGAATATCGAGGAGTATGTACCGGCGGTGATGCCGACAAGCAGTGTGAGCGCGAACACTTTTGTCGACGCGGGGCCGATGAAGTAGAGCACGAGCAATGTGAAAAGCACGGTGAGTGACGTGTTGATGGAACGGACAAACGTCTGATTGAGCGAGTGGCCGGCGGTCTCCGCAAAATCCTCCTTGCGGTTCTTTTCGTGATTGATGCGCAGGTTCTCACGCGTCCGGTCGAAGACGACGATGGTGTCGTGAATAGAGAAGCCGAGCACGGTGAGCACAGCCGTTACAAAGAGCGTGTCCACCTGCGCGCCGGTTAGGTACCCGAGGAGAGCGAAGAAGCCCATGGGGATAATGATGTCATGCACGAGCGTCACGAGCGCGATGAGTCCGTATACCCAGCTCGAGATGGGCTGGGAGACCTTGCGGAAAGCAAACGCGATGAAAAGCAGGATGCAAAGCAGTACGAGACCGAGCGCGAGAATCGCCTTGTTGCGCAATTCGGCGCCAATGGTCGGCCCTATCTCGGTGAGCTGGTCCACATGTGCCGTGCCCCCCTGATACGAGAATACCGCCGCGAGCTCGCCCCGCTGCGCGTCCCCGATGCTTTGCGCGCGCAGGGTGTAGCCGTTGTCGCCCGTCTCACGAAGCGAGAAATCTTTGAATCCCGCGTCGTTGAGCGTATTAGTGAGTGCCACCGGGTCCGGCCGCGTGCCGCCTGCCTGCCCGCCTGTGCCGGGCGCAGGCAGGTCATAACTCACCTCTACGAGCGTGCCGCCGGTGAACTCAATGCCGAGGTGAAGCCCGAACACAGCGACCGAAATCAGCGCGGCGAGCACGAGTGCTCCTGTGAGTGCAAAGAATGCATTTCTGTGTTTGATGATGAACATGGTGGGTAGGTGTTAGGGACTAGGTTCTAGAAATGCCGGAGCCAAAGAGGAGACGGGTAAAGCCATACTTGGCGTCTACTCCGAGTGCGAAGAGGAATGTGCGGGAGACGGTGATTGCAGTGAGCATCGAGACCAACACGCCGAGCCCGAAGACGAGCGCGAATCCTTTGATGAGCGATGTCCCGAGCCAGAAAAGAATCACAGCTGTTATCATGGACGAGATATTGGAATCGCGAATGGAAGGCCACGCACGGGCGAAGCCGTCACTGATGGATTCCGCCGTACTCTTACCGCCGCGCAACTCCTCCTTTATGCGCTCGAATATGAGCACGTTGGCATCCACCGCCATACCCACCGAAAGAATGAATGCGGCGATGCCTGCGGCCGTAAGAGTGACGGGGATGAATTTGAAAAGAGCGAGCATGACGACGATGTAGAGCGTGAGCGCAATCGTCGCGAGCAGTCCCGGCAAGCGGTACCAAAGGAGCATGAAGAGAGCGACAGCGCCGATGCCCCAGAGACCTGCCATGATGCCGTCACGCACGGCTTTATCACCGAGCGTGCCCGAGACCGTTTGTGTGGAAATAAGCTCAATGGGGACAGGAAGCGCGCCGTAGTTGAGATTGCGTGCGAGCTCTTTCGCTCCCGTTGCCGTGAAGCCGCCGGAAATCACCGCGGTGCCGTCGGGGATTGATTCACGAATGACGGGGATGGAGATGGGCTGACCATCGAGGAAAATCCCGAAGTAGCGCCCGACATTATTTTTCGTGAGGTCGGCGAATATTTTCGCACCCTGCGAGGTGAAATGTAGTACGACGACCGGTTCACTGATAGCCACCGAGCCTTGGAACTGCAACTCGGAGCTCGCGAGGTCTTTTCCGGTGATGGCCGCAGGCTCGAAATCCTGATTGACGGTGGTGGTGGAGAACGCGGCCGGCGGGTTCGCGCTTTTGAGCAGGCGGAACTCAAGGACCGGCGTCTCTCCGATGAGCGCTATCGCCTTTTGTGTGTCGGTCACTCCCGGCAACTCCACGATGAGCCGCTGTTCCGACGTGCCGGAAAGTGCGCTCGTCTGTTCCGTTTGTACCAGCGGTTCGGAGACGCCGAACATATTCACACGACGCTCGATGGTGTCGCGCAGTGCCGACATTGATTCTGCGACATCGCTCGATTGAATCGCGTTCAAATCGGCGCGGTAGACGAGCTGTGTCCCGCCCGAGAGGTCGAGACCGAGCTTAAAAGGCCACGAGGCCGTCACTTCGCTGTGATACACGAAGTACCCGATAGCGGCTCCGATGAGGAGGACAATGATTGCAAAAACCCGCTTTTGAGCCATGGCGGGCATTCTACTGCAATTCCCAAAAGAATCCATGTCTTGTACGGATGAGGCCATTTGTGCTCTAATGCCGCCAGCTTGGAGGAAACCATGAACAAACAGCCGCTCGTCATCACGACGGAGCGGGACGACGTTCTGCTCCGAGAATATGTAGTTGAGGACGCCGATGCAATATTCTTGCTCATCGACCGAAACCGCGAACACTTGAGCCGGTGGGGCGACGTCACATCGTCCAAGTATCCGAACTTGGCGAGTGTCGTGCAAAGCATACGGCATCCCGTATCTCCGGGACGCTTGCGCATGGGTATCTGGCGGAGAAACGAGTTCGTCGGAAGCGTCAATCTACAACCGCTTCCTGCTCCCTACCACGCCGAAGTGGGGTACTGGCTCGGACAGGAATATACGGGCAGCGGCCTAATGACTACCGCCGTACGAAAAATAACAGCGTATGCATTCGAAACCATTGAGTACTTTTATTTGAAGGCCAACGTCCGCAAAGAGAATCTGCCCAGTCAGAAGGTACTTGAGCGAGTTGGCTTCCGAGTAACATCCATCGCGGACGTCTACCTCAATTATGGACTGAGGGCGTTTGAATTCGACTGAGCCGCCAGAAATGGCGGCTTATTCTTTTTCTATAAGCTCCAACAAATTCTTGAAAATCATGGCGACGGCGACAGGGCCGACGCCGCCGGGGACGGGTGCGAAGACCGACGCTTTGTCGGCGCATGCGGGGTCGGCGTCGCCTTTGATGACACCGGCTTGTTCACTCGCACCCGCGTCAATTATCGCAACACCATTTTTGATGTGTTCGGGCTTGATAAAGCCGGGATTGCCCGCTCCACAGACGATAATGTCGGCGTCTTTGAGGTCATCGATACTCCCTTCGTCGAGCGTGAACATCGAGACGTTGGCGCCGAGGCGTTTTAGAAGTACGGCCGACGGTGCGCCGACAAGTCTCCCTGCTCCCACGACGACTGTCTTTTTTCCTTTGGGGTCTACCCCACCACGACGAAGCATTTCCACCACCGCGAGTGCTACCGGTGCGAAGACGGGATGTGCGTCCGCCGGAATAGTCGGATTGATAGCGTCGACATCTTTTTCAGCGGGAATCGCGGCAAGTACTGCTTCTGTATCAATACCTTTCGGAAGTGGTAGCTGGACGATGACCGCATCCGTTTTCGCGGAAAGTTCTTTCACTGCGGCGACAGATGTATCGGTGGTCGCGTTCTCCGGCAAATCCATGCGCACCATCTCGATAGTGAGCCGTGCGGCCGCGCGCGCCTTGATGCGGACGAACGATTCGATGACGGGGTCGTGGCCGCCAACTACAATGCCGAGCCTCACGGGGCGCTCGACGCGCGCGCGTCGCGCGGTAAGTTCACCGTATATTTCCTCGGCGATAGCACGTCCGTCCAATATCATAATGGCAACATTCTCACATTCTTAAGAATATAAGAGTGTTCAGTCTATCTCGAATATCTTTTTTAATTCGGCGATTCCCTCTTCAAGCATGACTTTAGGCTCCCATCCAAGCAGCTCCTTCGCTTTCTTGACATCCGCCTGAGAATCGTGCGCTTCAATGCGCGGAGCCCCGTAGACAATTTCTCCGCCCACGAGCTCTGCCAGATATTGAATGGTGACATTGCGGCCGGCACCGATGTTGATGACCTCTCCCTTCCCCACCTTTTTGCTTTCGGCGGCGAGCAGATTCGCGCGGGCGACATCCCCCACATACGTGTAGTCGCGGGTTATCGTCCCGTCGCCGTAGACAGTGAGCGGCCGGACCTCTTTGCGGGCAAGCAGGAATGCACCGACCGCAAGTGCGTACGGACCTTCCGGATCGAGCCGCGGGCCATACACATTGAAATAGCGCAGTGACACCGTTTCGATACCATAGATAGTCGGCCACAGAGAAGCAAAGAGCTCGCCGACATATTTTTGTAGTCCGTACGGATTGATGGGATTCGCATCCATAGTTTCGACGAGGGGCATCAGAGTTTGGTCACCGTACGAAGAACCGGAAGACGAGTACACGACTCGACGCACCTTTGCCTTCGCGGCGGCAGTAAGGACGGAAACCGTGCCGACAATATTGACGTCGGTCGTCTCGACCGGATGTTCTACCGAGTATTGCACGCGCGGTATTGCCGCGGTGTGGTATACGACATCAGCCCCCTGAAATATCTTTTCAACCTCGTCAGTCGAGCGGACATCGAGTTCGTGATACGTCGCCTTTGTATTCATGCGGTCTTCCCGCTTCCCCGACGAGTAGTTGTCGATGACATGCACCTCATCGCCGCGCCCCACGAGCGCATCGACAATGTGCGAGCCGATGAACCCCGCACCCCCCGTAACGACCGCTTTCTTCATATTCCTATACTACCACTATGAGCCGCGCGCCGTGAGCATAATGCGCGCCGTCTGCAGAACGATAAATATGTCCAAGAGGAGCGAACGGTGCTTGAGGTAGTAGAGGTCGTACGAGAGCTTCTCCTTGGTCTCCGCGATATCCGCTCCGTGGTGCGGATGCCTGTCGTGGCGAAGCTGCGCCCAACCGGTAAGCCCCGGAGAGACGAGATAACGGGCGTTGTAGTACGGTATGCGTGCGTTGTACTGCGCGGCGAGTGCGGGAAGTTCGGGGCGCGGTCCGACGAGTGTGAGGTCGCCGCGCAGCACGTTCCAGAGCTGCGGCAGTTCATCAAGGCGCAATATGCGGAGCCATTTTCCTACCCGGGTAACCTGCAGTTTTGACTTACCGTTCTCACCGTAATCACCCTGATCATTCCCGCTCATGCTGCGGAATTTCACGATGTCTATCGGTTTCTGGAAGCGGCCGACACGCTTCTGCGTGATAAACAACGCTCCCCCGTCATCGAGCTTTATTGCCAGATAGACGAACGGATAGAACAGAAAGGAGATGATCAGCGCAGGTAGTGCGATGGCGATATCAATAATTCGCTTCACTACGTCATATGTACGCGAAGCACTGATGTTTGCGAGCACCCATTCGTAGTTGATGAGCGAAAGCGGCTCACGCTCGAAGATTTCCTGATACAACTCCGACGCCTCGAGGAGTGCGAAGCGGCGTTTGCGAAAGGCGGCATCGTAGACAATGGGGAGCGCCGCGGAGACGGCGCGGTCGGAAAAATCCACGACCAAAAAGGAAACGTCGTCTTCCTCCGCTACGCGGCAGGCATGCTGGATGACCTCGTGCGACGGAGCCTTGCTGGTATCGACGACATACTCAAAGGTGAACGGCGAGTTCGGGTCGGTAGCCACTTCCGACGCGAGCGCCGCGATATCCGGCCCAGATGCGATGAGCACGCCTTTGAGTTTGCGGCCGGAGCGCAGGCGCGGGAAGAGCATGACGCGCCAGAGCGCGATGAGCGGGAAGGAAACGGCAAGATAGAGCACGAGTATTGTTTTCGGTGCGAGGCCGAATACCGGAATCAAAAAGAAGAAGAGCGCGGCAAGAGCCATGTTGATTGCCTGCGTATAGAGAATGGTCGTCGGCAGGCGGCTGCGGAAGAGTCGTGTGTGCCGGCCGTAGAGACCGGCAAAAAAGAAGATAACGACCCACGCCCCGAAAAGAAAGAGGAACGGCAGGAGGTGAGTGTTGAAAAGCGCCTGACTAGGTGCCTGCAGATAGCGCAAGGCGAGCGTCAGCCACAAAGATGCGACAAAAACGACGATATCGCCTGCTAAAAGGAGGAGGTACTCCCGCTTAGGCACGAGGGTCATACGATGGTAGTATGATGCCATGAATTCGGCCTTAATACAAGCGCTGGAATCGTCGTCATGAAAGCCAAGAAAATCCTCTTTTTGATAACAAAAGCCAACTGGGGAGGGGCTCAGCGGTATGTTTTTGATCTCGCGACAGCATTACGGAATGAGTTTGATATAAGCGTCGCATTCGGACAAGAGGGACTACTCGCAAAGAAGCTGCGGGAGGCTCAGATTACAACCTTCCCCATCCGCGCTCTGCAGCGTGATGTTTCGATCTCCAGTGATGTGAAGAGTTTTCTCGAACTCATGCGACTGTTCCGTGTTGAAAAACCGGATGTCGTGCATCTGAACTCGTCTAAGGCAGCAGGTGTCGGGGCGCTCGCGGCACGCCTTGCGGGCGTGCCGCGAATCATCTTCACCGCTCATGGTTGGCCTTTTTGGGAACAGCGTAACCCCGTTTCCCGCGGCCTCATCTATATATTTTCATGGCTCACCGCCCTGCTTTCTCACAAAATAATTGTCGTGTCCGACTATGACTTGCGGGTCGCGAAGAAAATGCCGTTTATCGCACACAAAACCGTGTGTATTTACAACGGGATCGACTTGCACATGCAGTTCGGTTCCGGAGAAATAATCCGCAGTGCTTTCCCCGCCGGAGCACATATCACCGGCACCGTTGGAGAACTAATTAAAAACAAAAACCAGCAGGCGCTGATTGAAGAAGCCAAAAACAACCCGTCCATGTACGTCGCGATAGTCGGCGAAGGAGAAGACCGTCCGGTTCTGGAGAGAAAAATTAAGGAATGCGGTCTTGAAAATCGCGTAAGACTTTTTGGCTTCGTTCCTGCGAGCGAAGCGCTCAAAGGTTTTGACACTTTTGCGCTCCCTTCAATAAAAGAAGGTCTCCCCTACATACTCATCGAGGCCAAAGCCGCGGGGCTCCCCATCGTCGCCAATCGCATTGGCGGTGTGAGTGAAATTCTGGACGCCAAAAATCTTGACGAATTTACTATTCAGAACATGGTTGAGCGGACCGTGGCGCTGTACTAAACCGCGCCGAGGATTTCGGTCTCGTCACGCGCTTGGCGCGTCGAGCGTGCGTGGCGGCGCATGCCCATGAGGATTCCGAGTGCGGCATATTCGGTGATGAGGTGCGAACCGCCGTAGCTCATAAACGGCAGGGTTGTACCCGTAATCGGGAGCAGGCCCATATTCATGCCGACATGGACGATGAATTGGGAGAAGAAATATATCGCGACGCCCGCGGCCATCAACGAATCAAAGTTGTCGCCGCCGCGCGACGCCATCACCAATATGCGGATGATGACGATACCGAATAAGCCAAAGAGCAGGAGCACCCCGAAAAAGCCCCACTCCTCGGCGTACGCGGCAAAGATAAAGTCGGTCTGGTATTCCGGCAAAAACTGCAGCTTGGATTGTGTACCGTAGCCCACCCCCTTGCCCGTGAGCTCGCCCGAGCCGACCGCAACGGTGGACTGGTATGCGTTGTATCCCGTCCCCCGGATGTCAGCAAGCGGATTGATGAATGTGAGAATGCGGTCTTTTTGATATTGCTGAAGTCCGAAATTCCACAATCCACCGGCGACAACGATTCCCGTAAGAAGAAGTGCCGCAAGATGCTTCCACGAGATGCCGGAAACGAGCACCATGCCGAACCAGACGGAGAAGATGGTGATTGCCGAACCGAAATCAGGTTGGAAAAATATGAGCCCGAACAGAAGGAATGCGTACGAGCCGGAAACCAGAATGTGGCGGATATGGCGTATCTCGATGTGGCGTCGCGTGAAATATTTTGCGAGCGTCGCTACCAGTATCAGCTTTGCCGGCTCGGCCGGCTGTACAAAAAAGAATCCGAGGTCAAAACGTGTCTGCGCCCCCTTGATGACCGACCCCACGAAAAGCACAAACACGAGCAGTGTCGCTATGGCTCCGTGCATGCCGACCACGACCGGCGTACGCCGCAAAAAGCCGTACTCGGGAATACAGGCAACAAAAAAGACGCCGAGCGCGAGCGCGAGCCACACGATTTGTTTGTCAAAGTACGCATTCTCTACGGAGAAGCTGCGCATCGTCGCGATACCGATTAACGAAATGGCGAGCGCGGAGAGTAGCAAGAACCAATCTATGTGCGCAAGCGAGCGCGCACGCGCCCCCGCCGCTTTCTGAATCCTCGGCAGCATAGTTACTCGCCCTGAACGGGACGGGGCGCGGTGAGCGGCACTATTTGCACTTTGCCGACCGTGATATTGAAGGGCGATGGCCACGTGAAAATAACTTGCCGCGACTCGCCCGCGGCGAGTCCGGTCAGTGCGGTTTGCGATGCGGCGAAGGCATTCCCCGCAGGATCGGAAATAATAACTACAAACGTCATGCTCCGTATGCCCGCGACGGAAGTGTTCTGCACATTTGCGGTAACGCGTGGGGTCGTCGTGATATCGGATATTTGTGTGTTACTTATTGCGACAGCGCCGGAGGTATCGGCCATTCGCTCCCAGATGACCGGCGTCGTAAAATCAAAATACGTGTGCGAGACGACGCGATTCCCTGTGTCTATCGCACCCTCGAAGACCGGCGTGATACCGCCGGGCATGAGAAACGTCGTACCGGTGCGTTCCGCGATGAGCACGTTGCGTTCGTCGTAGAGCCCGAAGCGGTAGGAAACAGCCCGTACGCCCGCTTCCTGATTGGGATTTTGTATATATGCGACCGCATCGTATGAGCCGCTACGCACGTAGAAACTGCGCGTCCAAAGGATTGCCGACGGCGAGAGCGAGCTTGTGTCGAGAAGCGGGCACGGTCCTCCCTTGTCTACCGAGGTCTCACCCTGATTCCGGATGCCGTCGGTACACGTCGGCGGCGTCTTGAGGTGTGAGTACAAGAGCGGCCCACCGACAACGATGAGGAAGAAAAGAATGACGCCGATGGCGTATATGGTGCGGCGACGTGATGCCCATGACATGCGTCTATTGTACCTGCGATTTCGTACAACAAAAAACACCCTCGCGGGTGTTTTTTGTGTTGAAAGCTCCGTTCTGGCGACTAGCTACTCTCGCCTTTCGACTACCATCGCCTCAACTGGGCTTAACTGCCGTGTTCGGAAAGAGAACGGGTGTTGCCCCAGCGATAAATCACCAGAACGGAGCTTTCAACGACCAATTTTTCTTAGCGGTACTCCGCTTAGAAACAATGGAAGTCCCCTTGCGGGGCGAGCTCATTTCATTTACGAAAAGCCTGCCTCGCCTGACATCGAGTCAAGGCGGGCTACACATCAGAGAATTTTAAGCGTGTTGTTGTTTGATACGCGACTCCCACAATTCCTTTCAGGAGTTCTGTCGGGGTATTAGTACGACTCGGCTCAACGCATTGCTGCGCTTCCACCTGTCGCCTATCAACGTGGTCATCTCCCACGGCCCTCAAACGATTCCTTATCTTGGAGTTGGTTTCCCGCTTAGATGCTTTCAGCGGTTATCCTATCCCGACATAGCTACGGGGCGATGCACCTGGTGGTACAGCCCCCAGACCAGAGGTCAGTTCATTTCGGTCCTCTCGTACTAGAAACAAATCTCCTCAAGAATCAACGCCTGCAGCAGAT
>MFLL01000029.1:0-2335 GCA_001781335.1 Candidatus Kaiserbacteria bacterium RIFCSPHIGHO2_02_FULL_55_25
TTTTCGAGGCCGAGCTTCTTGAGAATGGCGCGCGAGGCCGGCGGCTTCTTCACGATGAAGGTGAACGTGCGGTCCTTGTAGACGGTGAGCAAGACCGGCAAAACGTTGCCCGCAAGCGGTCGCGTCTGGGTGTTGAACTGGTTCACGAATTCGCCGATGTTCACGCCCGCAGGACCGAGCACGGTACCGACCGGAGGAGCCGGCGTGGCCTTCCCCGCTTCAATCTGCAATTTGATGATTTTGGTTACTTCTTTGGCCATATGAATTAGGTTTTAGGGACTAGGGACTAGGTTTTAGTTTTTAAACTCGTTGAACTTGATCTGCCTCAAGTTCGACGGGGGTTTCGCGGCCGAACATGGGTACGAGCACTTTAACTTTTCCGCGCTCTTCGTCAATCTCTCCCACTTTGCCCTCGAGATCTTTGAAAGGCCCGTCGATAATAATAACCGCGTCGCCTTCCGAGAGATCGATGGCATGACGCACGGTGTCGCCTTCGGAGCGCTTGAGGATTTTGTCCACTTCCTCTTGCGAGAGCGGGACGGCCTGATTGGCGGTGCCGACGAATCCTGTGACCTGCGGAGTGTTGCGCACCACACTCCACGCATCGTCGGTCGCTATCATGTCGACGAGGACATAGCCGGGGAAAATCTTCTCCTTCATCTCGGTCTTGCGGCCGTTCTTTATCTTTATTTTCTTTTCTATCGGTACGACAACATTGAAAATCTGCTCGCCCATGCCGAAGCTATCGATGCGCTGTTTGAGATTGCGGGCGACCGCGTCCTCGTAGCCGGAGTATGTATGCACCGCGTACCACTTCCGTTCGGAACCGTATGTTTGTTTTGCCATGGTGAATAGTTAGTAGTAAGTAGAACGTAGTTCGTAGCGAAGAATTACTGCGTCGTCGTGGTGGGAACCGAGAAATCAACAGTCGGAGTCGCAGTAACCGGCTGCTGTGTGATTTGTATCGGACTCCCGCCCGGCAGGACCTCAATGAGGCGCGCGAGCGCACCCGTGAACAAGAAGTCGAACAGACCGAGGTAGAGCGCAACGCCGATGGAAATGAGCGCCACGAGAATGGTGTACACGATTGTCTGCATACGCGTCGGCCATGCGACGTGGCGCAGTTCACCTTGCGTATCTTTCAAATATTGTCCAAATGACATAGGTGTTAGGGACTAGGTTTTAGGGACTAGTAAGCTCGAAACAAGGCATTTTAAAACCGCCTCGCGGCGGTTATTGGCCCCATAGTATACGTCTCTTTGCGTCTGTCAACTACTGGTACACTACGAGGTATACACATAAGGTATATTACTTATATGGGACTTGAAAAAGGCGGTTGGAATAAGCGGGAGGTAGACGCAGCGAAGTCGATATGGAGGACAGACGAAATCGAAACGACACGTAAGATTGGTCTTGAAAAGATCGCGACCGATCACCAGATATCAGTAGAGGATGTCAATTCTATTCAAGTCACGGAACTTCCGACCGGAGGACGCCAGGTATCCGGTACGTTGAACGGCGTCGACATCCGCGTCGCGCGCCGAACGGGCGATAATAGGAATATATATGAAGGGTCCGTCGGCGGCAAAGAGCTTTTTGAATCGGACGCAAAGGATGTGTACTGGATCACGCTCGGCATCGCGAATCGGCGAGACCAAATCAATGGCCACGCGATAGGCGATTCAATAGATGTCATTGATGAGAAGCTTGAAAAATACCAGAAAAATGCCGGGGCCTTACTCAACAAAGCATTGGGTCATACGTTGAACCCCGACACGGCCCGACAAGACAAGGCGGCCTAAGACCAGGGTGCGGCCACGACGGCCAAGGACTAAGATTTATTCTTGACCGAGCATCTTTTCAAACTTCATAGATTTCTGTTCTTTTTCGAGTTCTTCAAGCTTTTTGACGTCATCGGCGGATATATCGCCACGAAGAGCGCGCTCCAGTATTTGGCTGATTCCGATTGCTATTTCAATATTGCGCGTTATGACACGCTCGTTCTTTTCGAGCGGTCCCGGTTCGTCCGGTTGCTGAGTATTTTTAAGTGCCTGAAGCGCCCTCTCCCGTTCTTCCTGTAAGCGCTTCTCTTCCGTCTTCCTGCGTTCCAACTCTTTGCCCAAAGTTTCAAACACCTTATCCACCGATTTACTCTGTTCGACGTCATCGCGAAATGCCTTATCCTTTCTTGCCTGTTCGTCGGGGGTGAGAACACGACTCGCCGCAGGAGGTACAACGCCATTAGACAATTCGTTGGCGTGCGCCAAATCATTTGATGAAACAAGGTGCAGTGCAGCCAAAGCGGCAAGCGCCATCTTTATTTTCTGACTCACAC
>MFLL01000029.1:2388-2531 GCA_001781335.1 Candidatus Kaiserbacteria bacterium RIFCSPHIGHO2_02_FULL_55_25
CTAAGACTTTCACTTCATTCGCCTTTTCTCCTATCAGGCTGTTACTGTATCTCGTACGTAATGCTCACGTTCGAAACGATTTTGTTTTGCCCCGTCGCTATCTCGGGCGACGGTGCGGCGGCGGCATCGCCGCCCATGCCGAG
>MFLL01000029.1:2618-2898 GCA_001781335.1 Candidatus Kaiserbacteria bacterium RIFCSPHIGHO2_02_FULL_55_25
GAGCGCTTCCGCTTTGCCCTGCGCGTCGTCTATGGCCTTGCCACGCGCCTGTGCCTCCAGCGCTTTTTGGTCGTCTATCGTGAACGAGAGTCCCGAGACGTTGGTCGCCCCTCGCGACCCGACACCACTCAACAAATCTCCCGCCTTTTTCGTGTCGCGCACCTTTATGGTGAGCGTCTGCGAGACTTGGTAGCCGGTGAGTGTCTGTTTGCCTGGCGGACAGTAACTTCCCATCGGGCAAATCTGCGTACCGTATTCGTACTGCGGATAGATGTTGTAG
>MFLL01000029.1:3144-23697 GCA_001781335.1 Candidatus Kaiserbacteria bacterium RIFCSPHIGHO2_02_FULL_55_25
ACGAGAAGAAAGAGCCCGAGCATGCCGAGCGCAAAGGCGGCGAGGGTGCGGACGCGGTGGGTGGCGCTGATAATCTCACGCACTGATTGTTCTTCCATATATAAAATGAGTGCTAATTAATATACCTAGTATAACGCACAGCTGGTATGACGTTTGCGTGAAGGATTCCTTACTGGATGTTCGTGATATCTCCCAATGAACTATAGGTCGCCATGAACATCGGGACGGCAAAAAGAAGGCCCACGGCCGGCAGAACGACGAGCGCGAGCGTCACGATGAGCGTCCAGAGGAAGTATTTGCGGGTCTTCTCGGTCGTTTGATAGATGGCGTCAATCTTCCGCTCGAGCATCGCCATGCGCTGTTTCAGCTCCTCATCCATGGGCCCAGTGTATCAGAGTCAAGATGTCGGCTCCTCACCGAGGAACATCGCATGGTCCTTGGGAAATAACCAAAGCGCAATATGGTAAATCGCATATGTGATGAAGAACGCCGCCGCCACGTCAATCGTGTAGTGAATATGTCCGAGAAGCACTGTTACGGCAAAGAACGCCGCCGCCGCGAGAAATGTGTACCGTATGTATTTCTCATGCCAAAACACGAGCGCTCCGAGAAACGGCATTCCCGTGTGTGCGGAAAAAAACTGGTCGGCTCCGAAGAACGACCGCGTGATGGTCGCGCCGAAGTCGCTTATGTATTGCACCTCCGGCGGCCCCAAGTGGGTAAGCACCGTAAAGCATGAGCGAATGACGACAAACAGCGCCAGCGCATGAAAAGCGAAAGGAATACGTTTCGGATGAGCGAATACGAGGAGCGCGCTCCAGAGCCCGACAACCAAAGTTCCGTATACAAAAAGACCATCAACTTCGTACACCGGTATATTCGAAAGAATGATATCCGTTACCGAACTACTCGCATTGTTGGTCGCGATGTGAATCGCAAGAAAATTCAGGTAGAACGCTCCCGCGAGGAGCAGTGCCCCCAGTACGACCGAAATCCTGAAATTCTGCTGTGCGGTGTACAGCCGGTAGCGTCGCGCGAGCTCGTGGTGAGGCTTGCTATGACGGTGGAGAGGTGTGTGCCCCTCTCGACTCGGAATGACAACATTCATATGAGATACTCATCGTATCAACTCATGAAACGCATTACAATCGTGACCGACGCGTGGTCCCCGCAGAGAAACGGTGTGGTCGTCGTGCTGGAGCATCTGGTGCCTGCGCTCACGAAGACGGGATACGAGGTTGCCGTCATTCAGCCGGGCTTGTTTCGATTCCATCTGCCCATGCCGACATACCCGGAGATACGTCTCGCTCTATCGACAGTGAGGAAAATGCGGCGAATGTTGCAACACTCCCGCCCCGACCATGTCCACGTTATGACCGAGGGTACCCTCGGATTCGCGGCTCGGCTCGCATGCGTTCGCGGTGGGCTTTCGTTTACTACGTCATACGAAACACAATTCCCCCTCTACGCGGAAAAACGCATGAGAGGCCTCGCACGACCGAGCTACCGCTATATGCGCTGGTTCCACTCAAAATCCGGCGCAATCATGGTGCCGACCGAGAGTATGCGCCACATTCTCAGTGCGAAAGGGTTCCATCGTTTGGTTGTCTGGCCGCGCGGTGTAGACGCAAATCTCTTCAAGGCCTCCGCATGCGTTTTCAAAGACCTCCCCAAGCCCTGCTTTGTCTACTTCGGGCGCATCGCTATTGAAAAAAACGTCGAGGAGTTTTTGTCGTTGCCTCTGCCGGGGTCAAAACTCGTAATCGGGGACGGGCCTGACCGCGCGAAACTGGAGCGGCTGTACGGCTCATCGGCCACATTCGTCGGCTACAAAACAGGACAAGAACTGGTCGACGCGCTCTCGTGTGCCGACGTGTTCGTCTGTCCCTCGCGTACCGAGACCTTCGGCCTCACCATCGTAGAAGCACTCTCGTGCGGCATACCGGTCGCCGCGCACGATGCGACGGGGCCGCGGGACATACTGACACCCGGTGTCGACGGATTCCTCGACGAAGACCTCGCGCGCGCCGCAGTCGCTTGTCTGCCGCTCTCCAAAGAAGCATGCCGGGAGAAAGCGCTACAATATTCTTGGGGGCGTTGTGTTGATGAGTTTCTTCGCCACCTTGTCCCTGTGGGAAGATGACTACACTTTTCCCGATTCTCTAGTGTACCTGTGCGCGGCTTACTCTCTCTTATCGACTAAATCGGCTCCAATCGAGATGCGAGGTACGCGGTCACTTTTTTGTATAGGTAATAGACACCCAGCAGAGCCACGACCGCAAAAAGCATAAAATATTCGGCGTGTTGCAGGTAAGCCGTGATAGTGACATACGCCCGCCCGAAAAAGTATCCCAACGACGTGAACAGTAACGCGGAGGGAAAAATAAAGGCCAGACAAATTGAGAAATATTTGTGTATCGGCACGCGCGCGACACCCACCAGCGGAAGTCCCACTACCGCAGCGCCCGGAATAAGCTTGAGAGCGAGAATGGTCTTGATTGGGTGAGTGTGGAGCAAATGTTCCAGTTTCTTGAGCCGTTCCGGTGTGAAGCCGATGCGGGACCCGCGCTTCTCAAGAACGCCGGCGCGCGTGAAGTGTCCAAGCAAATAGAAGCTGGTGTCCGCAGTGAGATCAGCCAGTACCGCGAGGAGCAGTACTGCCCACACGTTCAAATACCCGAGCGATGCCGCAAAAGCCGCTGCTGCGGTAACTATAGGTCCCTCGGTCATCATGCCAAAAAATATTACGATGTAGCCCCCGGCAATAATCCAACCAAGCATGCTGGTAAGCTCGGGCGATGCGTCGGCTGCTACAGCGGCACTCTGCGTGCCGTTTGAAATGAACAGCGGATGCTGTGAGGCGAATAGCACGCCGATGAACGCAACGGCGCTCGCTGCCGCGAGAGCGACAAAAAAACGAGGACGGAAGAAAGATGGCCATCGCATACGGTACATTTTCTCAATGATAGCAAAAGAATGCTGCACAGACCCAAGAAAAGGGATGAGCGAAGCCTCGGCACCAAAGTGCCGAGGCCTGCGATTGACGAGAGATCAGTACCGGCGGGGATGCCAATCCCAAGGAATATAGGTTCCCGCGAGATGCGTATCCGTCTTGGCACGCGGATCTTTCTTCAGTTCTCTCCAATCGAGAGAATTCGCGGCCAAGAAGCCGAGCACGCCGACGATAACGCCCCCGACAGCCCACCCCGCTGATGCGAGATTAGACCAAGAGGCAAGGATCACTGGAATGAACGAGCTCGCCAACCAGTAGAACACGATACCGAAGATGAACGTGTGCCAAAGTTTCGACGGCGAGAACTCTTGACTCATTGTGTATTGACCCGCCTTCACTGCTCCGACTTCGATTGAGACGGAAACGATGAAGCCGCCAATAAGCAGCGATGCGTGCCACCAAGGGCTGGTGTAGAACCCGTTCATGGGCGCCGCCCGCTCGAGAACAACCGTTACCATCCCAACCCATAGGGGCAAGAAGACAAAGTCGCCCCAAAGCGCTGCCCAATAAAACGGCCTGTTCCAGGGCATGACGCCGCGAAACGACAGGCCCTCAAGCACCATCAGCATACAGACGATGCCGAAACCGGCGATGAACGCGATGCCGTATGCCGCCGACGGGCCGTGGTCAAAAATCGAGGAAATGAGCGGCAAGCCGCCTATCTTGTTGGAAACCAACATTTCATCCTCCCTCGGACTCTGCTATGGGGCCAACTCTGTCTTGAATTAGATACCAAACACCTACTTAGTCAATGCCCCAAGGCGAGGGCGGGCCAGCTGTAACAGGCGGTAATTTTGCCGGATTATTCCGACCGGCGAGAGGACCCGCAGTACGTCGAGACTCATGGAGAGGTCGGAGAGCGTGCCGGAGATAAATCCGTGTTTCTCCGCCTTGCGCATATGGGTGACCTCGCGCCAGCGCACCACAGCGACACGCAATTGTTTCTTGATAATCAGCGAGTTCATGTAGGACTCTATGCCGAAGCGCGGCAGGTGTTCGATTTCGTGCAACACGTTCCCCAGCAACCAGCGTGGAATGACGCGCTCGCCGCTCGTAAAATCGAGGCCTAGAAAGTGGTGAATGGCATAGGCATTTTTTCTCAGCGAGATGGACACGTCGGCGCGGTCTTCTAAAACCGGCTCGGCAAGCGCCGAAATGTCCTGCTCCGTAATGTTGGCGAGGTCGGCGTCGAGAAGCATGATGGTGTCGCCCCGGCTGACACGTAACCCGTGCACCATGGCATGACTCTTGCCGATGTTGGCGGGTAGCGATACGAGCGTGACCGCAGGAAAACGCTTAACCACTGCTGCCGTATCATCGGTCGAAGCGTCGTCTACGACGATGACCTCATCCACGAGCGAATGGCCGGTAGCGGCAGTGAGTACGGCGCCGATACGCGGTGCTTCGTTATAGGCGCATATGATGCAGGACAGCTTCATCATCCGTATCATACTCCCTCCTCCAGCCACCCCAATGCAAGAAGCTTCCGGTATACGCTCATAAACCCCGCGAGACTCGCCAGAAAAAAGCGCGGCGGATGGTACCAGCGCGTGTCGGCGGGCTTCCGCGAGTCAGGGAAAAATATCTCGTATGCACCGCTGGCATTTTCAAACAGCGCCGCCGCATCGTATAAGTCACCGACGGCTTCCTGCTTGTACTGTTCGCGAACGGCCTCCTCCGGATGTGTCTGTGCGATTTTTATCTTTACGTGAATATTCTGCAAGCTAACCCACGGCCATACGTACGCGTTGTGATAATCGCCATGACCGATGAGCCTGAACGGCAGGCGTACCGAGTGCGGCGGGTATGGTGGGTCGAAATTGCCCAGTCCCGACGGCCGGGTCATTCTCACCTTCAATGCCTCCTCCACACGGACGCACTCGCGGGCATCAAGAAAGAATAACGCTCCCAATATAGTGGCCACAGTATCCAGTCGTCTCTCGCCTTCCGCAGTCCGGAAAAATGCGCCGTCGCGGTCGTAGAACACATCAAGAAGCGCGCGCTCCGTACGAGCGACATCGTCGTCCTCACTGTGCATACCTTGAGCCGCGCGCGCCCACAGGACGTTGAGAAGTCCGAGTTTGCCCCCACGCGTAACGCTGTCCGCCCAATCCACATTCCCCGGGGCAACAGAGACGAAGCCGTCGGGTCCGCATTTTTTTGTAAAGTACTCGCGCGCCCGTGCGCATGCCTCCCCGTGCGCGGCCATAAAAGTCTCTCCGCGCTCGCCGCTCGTGCGATACATTTCAGAAACGAGAAGTACGGCAGGCACGGTATCTTCCGCAAAAGAAAAATCCTCACCGCTGTAGACGGGTCGCTCCACTCTTCCGCGTATCCATCCTTCAATGAGCCGGAACAGCGGACGCGCGAGGAAGCGCAGGCCCGGCGTGAGTTTGAGAAGCAGGTATTCCTTTTCGACGCGAAACGGCAGGGAGCCGTCCGCGCGTTGATGGCGAAATATTGTTGAGAGCGAGTCTTCGACTGCCTGTGGGTCGGAGTATATGAAGTAGTGGGCGGCGGCGTGGGAAAAGTCCCGCGCCCAGACCTGCCGGTAAAAATTCTCGTGCGGCTCTGCCGCGGGAGAGATGCCGAATCCTCGCTCGTAGTGTTTTGCAAGGAGTGCGGCATAGCGCGCGGCCAATGCGTCCAAGTGCGGCACGTTCATGCCAAAAGTGTATCACTTCGTTTCCGGGGCGACCGCCGAGAATTGAACTCGGATCGAGTGCTCCACAAGCACCAGTGTTAACCGTTACACCACGGTCGCCATCAAACATGGTAGTTGTAACAAAAAAAACGGATTTTAGCGAACGACGTCAATGAGTAGCTTAGTCTGCGCCGAATCGTCGACGGTGAAATTCACGCGCCCGATGAGTTGTCCGTACTGCGTCTTCACATTCACCCGCCACTTGCCGGGCATCAGATTGCTTTTCACCGAGTAGCCGCGATAGCCGCCGTCGCGACCGCCGTTGATAGGAAAGCTTTGGGTCGTAACGGTCATCCATGCATTCAGCGTCGCGTCGTACTGCTGCCACTCGTGATAGACAGTGGCAGACAGCCCCGACGGGGCGAAGACTGCTGTGTAGACGTATGCGCTTTGCCCGACCGATGCATGAAAAACAGTGTTGAACGAAAACAGCTCGACAAACCATGATTGTTGTTCCGCCGAGAGATGATACTCGGTGCCGACCTTCGTGACCGCGTGGTAAACACCCGCTTCTTTGAGAGCAAGCGGGAGCGGCGGAATGAAGTTGAGGAAATACAGCACATTGAATACGACGAAAATAACGGCGACGGAGCGCGCCACACGCGTCCGTTCGCGACTCACTACCTCGGGGATAAACAGCCACATGAAGCGCATAAAAAACGCGAGGACGGCAAGACTGGCGAAGCCGCTCACGATAAACATGGCAGGACCTATGGCGCTGAACACAACGGGCAGGAAAAAGATGAAGAACGAAAAAAGTACGAAGAAGTACAGACTCATTTGGAACGCAAATCGCACGTAGAGACGCGTGAAGCGCTCATTCCCGATGAGAAGCGCGGCGACGGCAAGCACGAATACCCAGCTTGCCGCAAACCCTGCCGAGCGGCTGTAGAGCGACAGGTACCCGCTGAAGAGACCGCCGAAACTGAACTGCACGACGACCGGAATGAGCGGAGCGACCGCCACCATCCACCTCCACCGTATGCGCCCCGCCTCGATGAGATTGATGAGAAAGATACCTACGGCCGCGATTGTCAGATATGAGAAAAAGAGTACGTTCGTCTGCCACAGGTCGACGCGGCGCAACAGAATGTAATTGTCGGCAAGAAAGCCCGCCACGAGCGAAAGCGGTGAAATATAGCGCTCATACCAGTGCACGAGCTCTTGTACATTCCGCGGCAAATAACGGCGCGCCATACTATTCGCTGTAGTGAGGGGGTGTCTCGGGAACGCCCGCACGATGATTGACGAGGCGTGTCAGTGCATAGAGAAGCGACGAAAGCCTGTTTGCATACGCGCGACTCGAATCACTGACTGCCCGCTCCCCGCTCTCGTGCAGTGTCACGAGCCGGCGCTCGGCGCGGCGCGCGACTGCGCGCGCGATATCGAGCCGCGCGGAGAGCTCGGTGCCGCCCGGTACGAGAAATGTCTTGATGGGTGGCATTTCCGCTTCGATACGGTTGATGAATAAGCCGAGCGCTTCGGTCGAGGAGAGCGGAATGGATTTCGGAGCGC
Source organism: Candidatus Kaiserbacteria bacterium RIFCSPHIGHO2_02_FULL_55_25 (assembly GCA_001781335.1). Lineage (GTDB taxonomy): Bacteria > Patescibacteriota > Minisyncoccia > Phycocordibacterales > UBA2100 > UBA10103. Next base: position 10,377 of record MFLL01000029.1, read on the forward strand.
CCGCGACTTCCGCCTGCAGAGTGAACAAGTGATCCTGCACGTCATGCAAAATAATCTTCATTTTCCGCCCGTGCACGGCAAAATCATCGCCGCATTCGGCCTTGCACCATCCGACGAGCGTATTCAATTCGTCGAGCATTCCCAAACATTCAAAAATCGGACTCGCCTTCGAGGCGCGTTTTCCCGGGCCCGAATCAAACAGTTTCGTCGAGCCATCATCTCCCTTTCTTGTAAAGAGTGCCATACATGAATGATAGCAAAAAATGAATGCGGAGGCGCCTTATGGGCGACTCCGCGTTTCGTTGGGGGCTCGGACAACCACGGGTATCAGCCGCCGATAGTACACGGCCAGCATGATATACATGGCGATCATGACATATATACAGAAGCCCAGGACAATGTAGATGTAGTTGATGAGATTTTCACCGGTGATCAGGCCTGCCGCTACCCATGCACCCATCAGATTGTCCAGCATCGCACCGAGGACTCCGGATATGCCGGCCAGTGTCGCACCTGTCCTTAGAGGATGCGGCACATAGTTGCCATAAGAGTGTCTTGCGACATTCCCAGCTAACACCGAGCCGCAGATAAGGATGATAAGTCCAATTGCCATATCACACACTCCGCACCATTAGCCTGCCTTTTGTATACAGGCACAGCGTCCGAACGTCAACAGAAACACTTTGTGCAGACTATTGGACGAAGTGAGAACCTCCGGTAATGCGTTGGATTTTCAACATTTTCTCACTACAGCGACTGGCTAATGTCGATCCAGTGGATTAGACGAAGTTGGAACTCAAGCCATAACCTGCGTTACCGTCCAATCGGTAAAGTCGCCATTAATTTCTACCTTATGAGTTATCGATTGTTCTTCAAAAGAATCTCTGAATTCAGTGACAGTGTATGAATATCCAGTCGGTCCAGAGTTTAGGAGACCGACACAAAACACTGCTTCAAAGTTGTGTCTCCCATAGATACTTTCTCTAATTTTATTCCTGTAGAACTCTCTCGCACCGTCGAAGAAGACAACCAGAAGTTTATTTCGTGCATAGTCGGCGCCTTTGTCAATTTTGAGGTTGATTGCGTCGATGACCCGTTGTTCTCCTGTTGGTAATTTTCTACCTTTAGGAATATCCAGGGCAGACACATGTTCTGTTGGGAAAATCCCGCTTTTTTCTCTGTCTACGATAAATCCGTCACCTACGTCGTCCTCCATAAAAGTAATGCTTCTACCGCGCAACTTGCTCAGCACGGCAGAAATCAACCAATTGGCCCACGCCTCCCGCGGCCGCAGACTGAAGTTTTGGATGTCTCTTCCATTCCAAAGATGTTTTGGATTCTTAACCATGGGTTCAAAATCCTTGAGCGCAACCTTCAGGTCCTTAATAACCATATTTTTTAAGATGGGCTTTGGAGTCATGTTTTTTGCGCCCCAACTGCTTTTATTGCTTCGTAGGATTTTGAAGCATCGTCGTCCAAAAGTGACGCGAATAGATAGGTGGTTTCAACAAGATTTCTGTGTAATAACCAAGCATCCTCAGCCAACTCTAGCAAGACTTTGTTTTTATGTGCATGTTCGACGGCAAGTGCGCTTTCGGCATACGGGCCACCATGCACTGTTGAGGAAAAGTTTGTGTATTGCTCGATACGATATAGCAGGTAATCTCTTGTATATTTTTGAAAAATCTCGGATTTGGTATCGGTATTTCCAATCAAGTAGAAAAATATTCGCTCAATACGAAACTCGTCAGCTTCGTCTCGGATTCTTTTATTCTCGGTTCCTTTTGTACTCCATACAGTCTTTTCAGGAAAGGCGGTCTTATTGTAGTTACCAATTTTCGTCATTGCATCAAGATCCTCCTTCGCCTTTAGCGACCCGTAGTATTTTTTCCCTATTTCATTACTGTTCTCTTTAAGTGTGCGCGTGTATATGTAGAGATGAATGAAGACGTGTTCGATCAGTGAGCGCATTAGGATTTTGGAAGAGTAGTTGTCTTGTGTTATACACGTATTTAAAATCGCGTTACAGAGATAGCCACTCTTCGGAATAAAGCCAACCAGTGCCTTTGCAGAATGGCTATATTTCTTACTCATCTGTAGTGACTTTAAAACAGATGGAAGGGTGCGCCCTACCGTTTCGGACAGTTCAATGCTTAAGGCCATCAGTTCTTCAATTCTTTTCATAGTCGGATCTATTCTACTATCTACGGTTAGAACCACCTCTTAGACGCTAGAAAATCGTTACTGCTCGGCGAGTTTTTCAGATGTGCGCCTCCATACCGTCGCTTTCTTTGGTTGTGCGAATCTGCGATGTTGGAACCGCCGAAATGTCCCTCAGCTAAGGGCTTTTTGTATGTTCACAACGTTCACAATCTTCATCTGTGCGCGGGAGAGGACTCGAACCTCCATGCCCTTGCGGGCGTTGCCACCTCAAGGCAGTGCGTCTGACCAATTTCGCCACCCGCGCATTTACAACTGCTCGCCCACTATAGCCAACATCTTAACTATTTTCAATCTCTTTCTCGAAAGCGAGACCAGGCTCCGAGAGCGGTACATCTTTTTAAGTAATTTTAACGAATCGGCTTTTGCATACTTTAGCTGCGTCAAAACACGTCTACCGTCCATGGTTACATGGCCGCGAATACCAATTCTCCGAAATATCTCCTTTCTAAGCCAGCTGACATGTGCAGGACTCGCCGATACGAAGCATGTATAAAACATAAAACTAGATTGCCAGCGCGGGTCAAAATATGAATAGGTGCAGCCATCACCGTCAAAAGAACCGCGAAGAAAATCGAAGAAATATTTAGCGGGAATTTTTACTTCTCCGATTAACTTAGACTTATTAGGCATCAAGCCGATGCTCACGAGGAATCGGTAAAAAAGGATGTCGCCAAATTGGGTCACGAAATAAGATTTTTCTTTTGATGAACCATTGCTCTTTCTGCCGATATATACTTCTATGCCTAAGGACTTCTGAAACAGTTTGATTAACTCAAAATCTTTGGAAGTGAAATTAATATGACGTCCATCGGGAGACAGGTTTCCGTCGGAAACCATGAGACCAATCGCGTAGGCAAATTTTGGAGACCATTGTATTTTCACTTTTCCTTTTGGTTTCGGTCCCCACTTCCCATGCTTCAATAGTAACATATCTCAAGTATATAGCGTCTACCTATTGTTGACAAATAAAAAGTGCGCCCTATTCCTTTTTCTCGGTTGTGGGAGCGGTCATCTCGGCGACGATCTTTTCTTTCTGCTCTTCAGTTTCCTTAGCAAAATCCGCCGGAACGATTGCAGCCTCTTCTGCTGCAACCACCTTCGTCACGCCGGAGACACTCACCATCATGCGGGTGCGGCGGAGCTGGCGGCGCGCTTCGCGCGACACCTTGTCGCGGATGTAGTAGAGCTTGGCGCGGCGGACGCGTGAGCGCTTCACCACTTCCACCTTGTCTATCATCGGAGAGTAGAGCGGGAAAATCTTTTCGACACCCACGCCGGATGCCACGCGGCGCACCGTGAATGTGCCGCCCGCTTCGGTGCCGTGCTTTCGTGCAAGGACGAGGCCCTCAAACACCTGAATGCGGGTCTTGCCTTTTTCTTCGATTTTCTGGTGTACACGCACCGTATCCCCGACCCGAAGGTCAAGGGTTTTGCGTGCTTCCATATCCACCGGTGAAGTTTTGATTGCCATACAATTTTGTTGCGCCTGCCTGCCGAAGCCTTGGCGTAGGCAGGGCACTATACCACCGCGCTCACTAGAAAACAACTTCAAACGAGTGATGTCGCTCCTGTGGCTCCCGCCACTCCACTTCGATATTCGACACGCTGGCAAAAAGGGGGCCTCGCCTCGCGTACTCAAGGAATTTCTCGAGGCTGTCCGCAACACCTTGCGCGACGATTTCCACCTTGGAATCCTGCATATTGCGCACATATCCGGTGAGCGCGAGATGCCGTGCATGCTTCGCGATGAAATCACGATACGTGACCCCCTGCACCTTGCCTGAGACAATGCAACGTATCTCCGCCGTTTCCATGTGCGCGGTGCAGGACTCGAACCTGCGACATCTTCGGTGTAAACGAAGCGCTCTACCAACTGAGCTAACCGCGCAAAATACTTCTGCCGCACTTTTGCCCTCGGAGGGAATCGAACCCCCATCAAGGCCTTAGAAGAGCCCTGTTTTATCCATTAAACTACGAGGGCTAACGAGGAACAAATAGAGAATACTACGTATTCTCTATTTTCCCGAGTGACGCTCTCGAAAGCTATGCTTACGAGGGCACAGAAGGGCAAAATCAGAATAGCGTATTTTTTGATTTTCTCCGAATGCCGACCTCATTCAGATTATTTCGACGGGTCGGTAATGGTGACGGCATTCGACGCCGACGCGTCGTACTGCGCCTGCCGGGCGTCGTATGCGCGAAGCACGCTCTCAAGTTTCGTACGATTGAATATGACCGGCGACGCGGAGCTGTTGCCGCTTTGGGCGGCGGAGAGGTTTTCCACAACCGCGACAAACTGCCACAGTCCGAACACGATTACTCCTACTATTGAAAACAGTGCGAGAGCGAGCATGGAGCGCCAATACATGTCGGCGAGCGGCCGCAGGTTCTCCGGTTCATAGCGCGCCCGGTACAGAGCGCGCAAACGGTTGAATGTGTCGGAAAAGATTTTCATGATGATATTGCCGTCGTCAGTACGCGGATACGCGCGGTCAGGTGCCATGACGCAACTTTGGGATTTGCCGCCGCATTACGTTCGAGGTCGAGTTCCACGACGGAAGATACGAGCGGTAAGTGCTCGAAAAGCGCGACGAGCTTCATCAGACTGGAGAAGGAGCCCTGCGCCTGCACGACGAAGGCCACTGCCTGCAGGGGCGGGCCTCCGGGGAGTTCGCGGAAAACACCTTCGGGTAGTGCGTCACTTACGGTCGCGCTCACATGCGCTGCCGCTCCCGCCGCCTCTATGATATCGACGACCGAGACGACGTCGGATTGGACGAGACCGTCAAGCCTCGCGCGCTCATCTTTTGTATCAGAGACAATCCCCGAGAGCCGCAACGTGCGGGCGGCCTGATCAATCTGTTGTTCGGACTGCGCGGTGCTCGTCGCGCTCATTTGCGCCTGCGCCTGAATGAAGAGCGCGACGTAAATCACCACTCCCCACAAGCCGAGCGCGAGACCGAGCGATAGCCATCCGATGTATGTGCTGCGGGTTTTCATATCAATGTGCGATGGTAAGCGTTATGGAGAAGCGGCCGTCCTCCGTTCCGACGAGGGCGGAGACCGGTACGGAGACGGATGAAAAACGTGTATCCGCCGTGAGCTCGTCGCGATACACATTGATGGCGCCACGTGGAGCGGTTCCGGTGAGAGTGAGCTGTCCGGTGTCCGCCGCATACGTGATGTGCCCGATGACAACCCCCGCGGGCCGGTCAAAGAGCGCAGCGGCGATTACCGACGAGGGCGAGGTTGTGGCGGCAAGAAGCGGTGTCAACGCAACCACTATCGCCTGCGTGCGCGCTATTGCGACAGCATCATCGGTGGTGCCTCCTTTCCCCGCGGCGGGAGCGCTCTGTTGCGGCGGCGCGGCAATACGCAGAGCGAGATAACTCGGCGCGATTAGGAGCGCAGCGAAGAGCGCGAGTGTGGAGAGCAGTACCGAGAACACGACAATGAATCGCGCGCGATACATGCGCCAGAGTTTCTTTTGTGCGGTAGGTGGGAGTACGTTTGCCATATGACCGTTTATGCGGACAAGCCGCGCAACGCCAGCCCGATGGCTGTTGCATACTGAAGCGAATGCTGCCGGTCGACGGGCGGAATGTATTCATCAAACGAAGCGACATGCCGCCACACATCCCCGCGCTCGGTCGGAGCTTGTACGCGTCCCGAGACGTAATCGGGAAGACCTTTGAGATTGGAGCTACCCCCCACGAGAAGCACGCGCCCGACGGGCGTCATACGTTCGCCATGCTCGTTGCGGCGGGTGTCCCAGTAGCGATAGTGGCGCAGAATCTCGTCGGAAAGCGCCGAGGCGGTGCCGGAAACAATCTCGAGTCCGCCGGGCTTAGCTCCTTTGTCCGAAAGGAGCCCCTGTTCGTTTTTGAAAATTTCAGCCTCCTCCGGCGTCATGGAGAGACGTTGTATCAGTGCTTGCGTCATCCCCTCGCCTCCCACCGCCACGGTAGAGGTAAAAATAGGGAGTCCGTATTTGAGTACCGCGAAACCGGTGCGGGCGCGTCCGAAGTCGACAAGTAGCGTGATAGGTTCGTCGGGCGCGTTCGTAGATACGGCACGCGCGATAGAGCGCGCCTCGATTTCGAGCGAGAGCAGTGTGATACCGGCGCCTTCGAATGCCTCTACATACGCATCCGCGACATCGCGCGGGAACACGACCACGGCGACTTCATCGCTAACGATTCCGCTCTGCGAAAGCTCGTTGTAGTCGTACACCGCGGCAGACGGCGGAATGGGCACTCGGTCTTCAAATTCAAATTCAATCATTTTGAGCGCCTGCTCACGCGATGTGCCGTACGGTATATGCATGCTGAACACGTACGCCAGCTCTTCGGGAAGCGCCGCGTGCGCACACGAAACACTACCGAGCTCTTTCTTGAGCTCTTTCAGCGCCGCCGTGAGGCCTTTCACATCCTGAACCGCGCCGCTCACCACGATTCCGCTCTCGAGTGAAATCTCGCCGTATGTTTGTACCCGCCGCGCTCCGCCGCGCTCGGAGAATGCGAGCCACTTGACGGAGGAGTCCGAAATATCCACTCCGGCCGCGCGCGGCAAAAGCAGGGGCGGAGTGGGAAACGCCCGCGCGAGCGAATGTAAGAGCGAACGGCCCGTCTGCGTGTGCGCAGAGGACCGCTGTTGAGACGGCCGCATACGCACAGTATATCAAGAAGTTTGCACGCTTAGCGCAATTTTGCTACGTCCCTCGAAGCTTTAGCGAAGTGGGGTGCCTGATGCGACGTCTCGCTCCGGATAGAGGAGCGCGACACCGTTATCATCGCTCGCCGCAAGCAACATCCCCTGACTTTCTATTCCCTTCAGCACGCGGGGAGCGAGGTTTACGATGTATGGCAATCGTTTTCCGACCAACGCTTCGGGAGTTTTCCATTCGGCGATGCCGGAAACAATGGTGCGTTCACCGAAATCACCGAAATCCACCGTGCACTTGATGAGCTTGTCGGTCTCAGGCACGCGCTCGGCGGCGAGTATTGTGCCAATGCGGATGTCGAGCTTCGCAAAATCGTTGTATGAAATCTCGTCTGACATAGGAGTATTCTACTTCCCAGTACGCATATCCAGAAATCTCTGCAAGATGACGGCGGCGGCCGACGAGTCGTCATGCCCCCGCTCCTCCGGAGTGTATCGCGAAGCTTCGATGGAACTTCCAGCCTCCCATGCACGGATGACATCGAGGCCGGTCGCTTTTTTGAGGCGTTCTACAAATTCATCCGACTCTTTCGTGACGGGATTTTCAAGACCCGAGAACGAACGCGTATCTCCGACGACGATAGTCACGACCTTCTCGTCATTGGCCAATTCAACAAGCTGCGGGAGAAGCCGGTCATCGTTCGCGAAAGTCGTTCGCGGGAAAGCAATCGTGCCTTCCGCATCGGAAACAGCTACGCCGACGCGTTTTGTGCCAAAATCGATACCAAGATATTTCATAGGAGTTTCGATGTTTTAAAGATTCCCGGGTTGAAGGCTTTCAGTCTCACCACCTTCGCGCCGATGCCCGAATGCGTCAAGTCGGCCTCGAGATGCTCGACGTACTCGCCGCTCTGGTCGTAGCCAAGCGCGATGATATCCGGCCGCGCCTGTCGGATGTGTTCAATGTATCCGCTCTCGTCACCAAGCACCGCCTCATCTACGAATTCATTTCCCTGCACGAGCACAAGCCGCTCGGACTCCGTACGGCGGGGCTTTTCCCCTTTTACGCGCGCGACGCTTGCGTCGCGCGCGACAGAGACAATGAGGTGCGGCTCCGGCGCAAGAGAGCGGGCCTGCCGGAAAAAATCGAGGTGCCCCTCGTGGACCATATCGAAAGTGCCGAAGACCATGATGCGCGTCATGTCTACTTCAAAAGCGCTGCTTGGAGCGCAGCAATGGCTGCTTTTTCGCCGTGATTCGTCCCTCCGCGCGACCGCGCCTTCGCTTGCGCGAGATTGTTGGTCGTGATGACGCCGAAGGAAACCGGCTTGCCGTACTTGATAGCGAGGCCGGTGAGCCCGTGCGACAGGGCCGACGCGATATAATGGTCGTGATTGGTCTCCCCCTTGACGATGCAACCGAGCGCAACGACCGTATCGGGCTTATGTTTCCTGAGCATAAGGTCGCAGCCATAGGTAAGGTCAAACGAGCCGTAGACGCGAAAAATGCTGATGTTGCGCTCTTTGACACCCCATTCCTTGAGTGCCTTGAGCGCGCCTTCGAACAAATTTCCCGTAATATCAGGATTGAAATCCGCGACGACAATGCCGACTTTGAGTTTGGAGGCATCGCGCGTCGCAACTTTCTTGAGAAATTCTTTGCGTTGCATATCAAGTGAATGGTATCACTTTCGCGCCCGCGAGACTAGAGAGCGCGTTAGAAGGTCTATTTCCACATTGACCTTATCGCCCTTCTCAAGACCTTTGAGATTTGTATGTGCGAGTGTAAACGGTACCAACGCCACGGTCACCATCCGACCCTCTTTGTGCGCGACCGTGAGGCTGATGCCGTTTATCGCGACGGAGCCCCGCGCGGACACGTACGCTTTCAATTCTTTCGGCAGCTCAATGGTCAATGTCTTTGAGCTACCCGTCGCTTTGACGGCGACGATGCGGGCGGAGGCATCGACATGCCCCGCGACTAAATGTCCGTCAACAAAGTCGGAGAGTTTGAGCGACCGCTCAAGATTGAGCAATGTCCCTTTGGAAAACGACGGGGCTGTCGTCCTCGACAGCGTCTCCGGCATATACGTGACCTCAAAAAAATCTGCGCCGCGCTTTTCCACAGTGGAGCAAATGCCGTCGACCATCACACTCTGCCCAAGAATGAGTTTCCATCCGCGAGGCGTGCGTATGCGCACCGTACGGCATCGACTCTGCGTCGAGGCCGAAACGACCGTACCCACCGCCTGTGTAATCCCTGCAAACATCGCTCAATTCTTAAAGTATTCCCGCACTTTTGCAACATCGTCGACAATCGCCTCACGCAGTGCGTCGTCGTCTTCAAATTGCTTCGTGTCGCGCATTTTTCTGACAAGCTCGATTGTTATCTCTTTGTTGTACAAATCACCGTCGAAATCCACGATATGCGCTTCCAGAATGTTCCGCTTCGGGTCGGCAAACGCCGCCGCGCGGTAGACCTGATTGTCGACAAAAACACGCGCCGCGTACACGCCGGAGGAATCATCGCTCAAGGGAATGTTCGCCGTCGGATATCCGAGCGCAGTCGCCCGTTTTGAGCTTCGTTGAACAATACCCGTAAAAGAATGCATATGCGGAGGGGGTGGGATTCGAACCCACGAGGCCTTGCGACCTGGCGCATTTCAAGTGCGCTGGAATGAACCACTATCCGACCCCTCCCTGTCCAACTGTTGTAGCATACAACGCCCGTTCGCACCCGCGGATGATACAATTTGGGTACGTATGCCCAATCAGAATGCGGTGTTGCACTGGAGTGCGTATGAGCACGAGCACGTAGAGCGCGGGAGCGACTGGTATTTGGCGCTCGGTATCGTTGCGGTGTCCATCGCCGTCACGAGCATTCTCTTTCACGACGTCCTCTTTGCTATTTTGATTCTCGTCGCGGCGGCGACCATCGCCCTGCAGTCGCGGCAAGCGCCGGATATCACAAATTTCGAAATTTCCGAGCGCGGCATCCGCATCAACGGCACCCTGCACCGCTATCGCGAAATCATCGCCTTCTGGGTGGAAGACGAACATCCGCACCACCGCCCTCTTCTGCTCGTCGACACCACAAAAATCCTCGCACCAAATCTCATCATCCCCATTGAGCACGTCGACCCGCGAGAGATTCGCGCCTACCTGAAAGAGCATGCGGAAGAGCGGCACATGAAAGAGCCGCTCCCGCACAAAATACTGGAGTTTCTCGGACTTTAACTACTTATCGTGAACGGATCGGGCGTAAATCCGTAATCAACGATGTTGGGATTATTCGGGTCGGAGGTGTCGGTATACAGGTCTGCTTCGATACCATACTGCCTGCCCGGTACGAGGTCGGCGCCACAGACATCGATGGACTCTGGGTCACACGTGTCGTTGGCGTTCGGCAGGTGCCACGCATAGGTACTGCTCGCGGCGAGGCCGTCGGCGATGAGCGCGGTCGTCGTGTTGAGCCGCACATCATAGAGCCAGAGCGCGATGTGCGCACCCGAGGGCGGATTCGTCGCGCTCCACGAGATGGTGACGGTGCTGCCGCGCGAGGTTGATGTGGCATCAGCAGTCGATTGAACGGTCACCGTGCCACTATTCGGGTCCGGGTCAATAATATCCGGCTGTCCTACGACGCTCACTGTGGTCGTCGCGTCGCGCGTCCCGCCACCGACGGTGACACAGTGCAGAAGTATGTGAATCGGAGAAGTGAGCGGCGAGGTGCTTGCCATGCCGTTGACGCTAGTGTTGGTTGCGTTCTCGGCGGTAAACGCGCCGTCTTCAGGACTGGAGACGACACAGGACTGCATGCCGGTTGTTATCCAGCCGATGGTCGACGCCTTGCCAGGGTCGACGACCTTGGGATTCGCGACGAGCACGATGGTCGGGCGCCCTATTTGCACAGAGCACTGCGCCCGCGCCGAGGCCCCCTGATTGGTGCAGTTGAGTACGAAGTTTGCGCTGGTCGCTCCCGCCGGCGGCGCCGAGATGACGGTGGTCGTCGAGCCTGACAGTTGATTTTGCGTATCGAAACCCTGTCCGGTACTGCCGGTCGCATTACTGCATCCGTATGCAATGGTGACAGTCATACCGACGTCGGCAACTTTCGGACTGCAGGAAATCTCCGCTTTTGGCACGGTGCCGCCGCCCGGCACGCACTGCCATCCCGTGGTGCACTGATAGCCGTTGCCTTGCTGTGTCGTTATCGGTCTCCACGTGCCGTTTTGACATCCCGCCGGATTCGGCTGCTGCGGCGCCGCGGGGCAGGTGTTTGAATCCGACCTCGGCGTGCACGGCTGCGGCGCAGTCGGAGGAATCGGAGCGGGCATGCCGTTCATGTAGCTCAACTGCTGTTGGTAGTTGTACTGCTGAAGCTGATAGTTGTACTGCTGCATCTGCTGATTGTACTGCTGCTGTTGCTGCTGATACGCATTCGGGTCCGACGGACACGCCTGCGCCGGCTGCTGTGCGAGACCCTTCGCAAGTCCTTGTGCCAGTCCGCCCAAAATCGCTTTCATAAGCCCGTCGAGCCCGCCGCCCCCGCCGCCCGGCTTCTCGGGTGTCTGCTGTTGTCCGTCGCGCCCGTCTCTGCTTCCCGTGTCACGGCGCTCAATGGTCGCTCCCTGCGTCTTACAGGTTCCGCCGACGTTGATTTGCCCCGCCGGGCACCCCCCTGTTTTATTTCCTGTCAGAGTGGGCCAGCAACGCGGATTATTTGCGTTCTCATTGCCTGGAGAGTTGCAGTCAAGTGTTGGGTCTGGGGTCTGCTTTTCCGGCGTCAAATCTTCTTTCGTTAATGTATCGCAGTTGCCGTCGGCACAGCCCCGAAGACCGGCTGAATATATCGTCGGGTCACCTTCCGCATTTACGGGGGCGAACTTCATCGGGTCAGCCGATTTATCGTCAGCTGGCCACGCCTGTGTCGAGTCATATGTTTCCGACCACCCTTTAATCGGGGTGGTGGCTGCGGTTGACGGGTTAAATGCAGACTCGATTTGAGTGACGCCGTTGGCGTCGACATAATACCCGTTGGCTACAGATACTCCGCCAGCTGGTGCACCGGTCTGGCCGTATCCGTAATTCATCGTTTGTGCTATGGGTGAATTATTTAGTACTGGAGCACCATTCACCAACGATGAGAAAACGCCTCCGTTGTAAAGCTTAGCGGCTGCGCAGCTACTTTCTGCCATACTACCGTTGCAAACCTTGATGTTACACGTACCGTCCTTTACTCCTTTGTCAGCGCTAGATACCACGGTCACCGTACCGTTGACAATCAGGGCTGACCCGCTTCGTCCAACGCACTGGTAATCACTCACACTCTTGCCAGTTTTCCCCGATATCAAATATGCACCGTGACACGAGTCCAATATGCCCGACTTGCCACTGCCGGTGCTTCGAGCGGTTGGATCTGATGTCTTATTGAGGGCTACTTGCTTTGCTGCGTTGCAATCCTTTGGTGAGTTATTCGAAATTGATGCGCCCGCGGCTGACGTGGGGGTTGTTGGCGCCGACACCGTCATGTTGGTGACTGTCGGTTGTTGCGCGTTATCCCACACACTGCCTGCCGCCGACTGCGCCTGCGGATTCTGCGGGCCCGAAAGAGCTTGCACTGCAAGTGTGGCAACGGCGAGGCCTCCGACAAGCACAAGTGCGGCAAGGACCGAAGAGCCTGTCTGCGTGCGTTGCATACGCACAGGCAGGCCGCGGTTGAAGCGCGAAAACATATCCCTATGATGCGCCCCAGAGGCCTCTCGTGCAATGCGAATAACTGCGCGAAATGTGGAAAAAACGACGATATGCTATAATTCGGGCGTATGGCAATGATAACAATCCCAAAAAAGCTGGCGGGCAACGACGACCTCGTTGTGATCCCCAAAAAGGAGTTCGATGAGCTTATTGCTCGTGCCGGTAATTCAGTATCCGAGGAAAACGTGCTGGAATGGTCGCGAGAAGCAAAAAAACTTCGTCGCGCAGGTAAACTGGCGAGGCTTTCATAACAATCCTAACGGCATGACGATTTACGTCCATCCACGATATCGTCGTAGCTACAAAAACCTGGAATCGCAGTTACAACGACTCGCCGATGGGCGTATCGCACTGTTTCGCCATGATGCGTTCGATTCGCGCCTCGATACGCATCGCCTCCACGGTAAGCTCAAGAAACAATGGAGTTTTTCCGTCAGCCAACGATATAGGATTTTGTTTGAGTTTCTCGACAAGAAAAAGGATGAGGTCGTGTTTCTCGACATTGGCTCACACGATATCTACCAATAAAGGGGCGCTACCTCTTGGGCTTCAAAGCGTATCTGGTGCTCCCGGTTGGAATCGAACCAACATCGTATCCTCCGCAAGGATATATCCTATCCATTGAACGACGGGAGCTTATATCAAACAAAGAGAGAATACTATATATTCCGTCTCTTTAC
>MFLL01000030.1 GCA_001781335.1 Candidatus Kaiserbacteria bacterium RIFCSPHIGHO2_02_FULL_55_25
TTTCTCTTGGGTGAGCCCGCCGAGAAAAGTAACATCCGCACCGAGCTCGCGCGCAAGTGTCGCAAGGCGTTCGCGCTCCGGCCCCTCGCCCGCGATGTGAAGCGGTACGCTCGCGTCATACGCCACACGTATTGCAAGATTGTGTTGTTTGGATTGCATGAGCCGACCAACCGAGAGGAAGTGGTTACCCCGCGTCACGCGTTCAGCAGGTGAGAAAAATTCCGTATCAATACCATGTCCGACAACTCGCACTTTTGGAGACGCAAGACGGAAACTCTCAGGTGAAGCGGTAAAAACGACGTCGACCAAACGCAGGGCAACCCGTAGAACCCACGTGACGCTTTTGTGCACATACCATAGTGCGATTTTTTTGCCCTGCGCACGCCAAAAGAATCCGCCGAGCAGTACGTACTCGGGATTCATGTGGACGAAAACTGCATCGTATTCACCGGAATGTTCGCGCATCAATTTCCGGAAACGGCGGGCGTAGGTCAAGCGAGACGCTTTCCCGCTTTCCTTACCGAGCGAGTACACGGAGACGTTCTCCGGTAGCCGGTGCTGTCCTTCTTTCAGACAGATGACGATGACGCGCTCGAAGCGTTTCGCGAATTCTTCAATCCACCGGTGGAAGAAGCCGAGGTCCGAGTCGGCGCTGTCGACTGCTTGAGTGACAATGAGAATCCTCATGACGTCGTGGCATCACTTTTTTGTGTGTTTCTTCTTACGAAACCGTGTCACGAACGACGCGCCGTGAACACCCTCGAGCAGGTCGAGGTCTTTGCCCGTCTGTATGAGCAAATTCGCATTCATGCGTATTGCCGCCCTGAACCATGCCTCTCCGTACTCATCACCAGTGAGCTTGCGATAAAAATCCGTAAACGCCGCGACGTCCTTGATGAAGCACAGTCCGCCCGCACCGCGGCCTTTTTTGGCGCCTTTGTGCCCGCTGTCGTGGACGACCTGAAGGTGCGACGGCCCGATGCGGGGATCCGCCGCGATGGCGGCCCGTATAACCTCGTAATCAGCCCCTGCCCCGCGCGCCGTGTCGTAGAGCATGTTGGCGAACAGCACTTTGAGATACAGCATCGCGTTGCCGGCGTATTTAACGATTTCGGCCTCCTCGGAGGAACATGCCAGCGCAAACGGTGCCTTGGGTAAAATTTTGAGAATCTCGCTCGCGCGCTTAGTATAGGGGGCCGACTTTTTCGGAATACCGATGATATTGCGGAACGGCTTACTCGCATCGGCGCGCGCGTTCCTCGCGACGAGAAATTCCGGCGAATGCATGATGAAAAGCTTCGGAAATGCCTTTTGCAGTACGGCGGTCGTTCCCGGCAGTAACGTAGATTTGATGACGACAGTTGCTCCGGGCTTCACAAGACGGAGCGAGCCGCGGATAATCGAGTAATCAAATCCTTTCGGTGTCGTCGGCGTGGGCACGGCGATAAAGACAATGCCGCACTCCGCAATCTTCGCCTTATTTGCTCTGTACGGCTCTTCGAGTGCGTAGCGCACCACCGAAAAACCGCGCTTTTCCAAATCATCGGCATAGCTCTTGCCGATAAAGCCCTGACCGACAAAACCTATTTTCTGAGCCATATGGGCGGGATTGTAACAGGTATTACCCTCTCGCGCACTCTTCAATGTCGCGCCGTACCGACCTCCCCATTTACAACATCATCATGGGCGGCGGGGGAAACGGTGGCGGCGGTAACGCCGGGATATTCACGTGCACACTCACATCGGCCGACGTCGCACCGTTCCCCACCAAGTCGTATGCCGCAACGGAGAAAGTGGTCGTTGCATTAGTATCAATAATAAATTGTAGGGTTGTCGCCGTGGTGGTTGCGCTGACTGCCGCGTTTTTGGTAAGCGCGTAATAGATAGCATCCGCGACAGAACTCCACGACACATTCACTATCGTAGTCACAATTTCGCAGTATGCGGAGCCGAACGCGGAACATTCATCAATGACAGGCGCTGGGGCATCAGGAGGCGTTGTGTCGACGGTGATGCTGCGCGTCAGCGCATCGGAGGTGTTCCCATCGGCGTCCGATGCGACGATTCCCACTGCGGTCACCCCTTCTGGAAGCGAAAGTATTGCCGACCAATCGCCGTTCGTGTCGGCAGTTGTACTGGCAGTATCCGCGCCATAGGCAAGCGCGACGAGGAAACCGGAAGTCGTGGTGCCGGTAACCGTTACCGACGAAGTGCCGAAAAGCGCCGAATCGTCGGGTGACGTAACCGCCAACGGCACAACGACGACCGGTGCCGGCTGTGACTCTTCGACCGCACTCGCAGCCGAGGCTCCGCCGTCGCCGCCAAAACCGGGTGCAATAGAGAACGGCGCGGGTATCGGCGCAGGCGCCGTGACAGGGTCCGGCGGTGGCGGTATGGGATGTGGTTCAATCGGTGTAGGCAGTGGCGGATTTTGGACAGGCGGGACTGGTGCGACTGCCGGAGTGGGAGGCGGCGCACTGTTCACAACGACCACCGCTCGCGGCGCGGGAATCGGATTCTGTGGCACTGCCGAAGCCGCCGCGGCACCTTGCGTGGAGGCGCTCACCTTCGTCTTGCCGCCAAAGCTTGAGAGCGCATTTCCAATCGTCTTTGCAAGAGCCGCGGCGGCGGCGGACGCTTTTTGCGTCGCCGTAACGACGGCCTTCCCCGTCACCGCCGCGACGCTCACGCTCGTTTTGGCAAGCGGGTCCAACGCGGCAAATCCGACTTTTTGGACTTTGTAGGACACGGTCGTGGGAGGCGGGATGAAACAGCCGTCGGAATCAGACGCACCTGACGCTTTGAGCTCGGAGAGTGCCTGTTCGATATCCCGCACGATTCGTGCCGCGGCTCCGGTGAGATACGCACCGCTAAATGAATGTCCGCCGAACAGTTTGGTAGATTCTTCCGCGCTTATCGGTATAAGGATGTTTGATTGCAAAGGCTCGGGTGCACTTGCCGCGGCGGCATATTGGCGGACACGAAGCACGAGCTGGTCGTTCCCGGATGTGAGGTATGCGCCTCCTCCCGCAACGCGGTTCGCCGGTGTCGCAAGGTTGTACACGGCGATGGATTCTCTCGGCACTCCGTGCTCGACTAAATAGCTGTATAGCTCGTTTGTATAAAAGGTGCCTTGCGAGTGCCCGACCAACAGCACCTTTCTCGTTGTTACTTCTGAATGAATTTGCCGGAGAATGGTATCGCGGTCGTAATATGAGATTGGGTTATCGAAAATCTGCCCCACGGACTGTGCGAAGTCCCCAAGACCCGCAATATGAGATTGGTTGTGCCCCACCTTTACGACTAGCTGCTCTGACCCAAACGAAAACCCCAGTGCGTCCTGCAAATCACGAGAGTTCGCCGTCGCTTTTTCCACCTCATTCAATACGCCGTTCACAAATATAACTGTGAACCCTTGGCTCGAGCACTGAGCCGCAAGCGCGGAGAACGGGACGAGTGCAATGATTCCCAGAGTTAGCAGGGTCACACCGTATCTCATACAGTAATTCTTAACTATCTAAATCGCACACGTTCGTATTCTTCAAGCCAAAACTTGTCGTGAACTCATCTAGCGCATCGTACTTTTCTTTTCGGGCGACTGTGTTGAACATCCAATTTTCTACTTCTGTTGTCCTACTTTTAACGACTCGAAGGTGAGTCTCGAGATCATCCCTGGGATATGTAAGTGAGATGCATCCATGACCTCGCGATGTTTGCTCTGCGGCAATTTTCCACGTCTCCGAATTAAATACTTCCGTCAGATACAGCTGTAGCGCCATCGCGTACTGCAATTCGGCCGCGCGGGTATACGGAGAGTTCGGATACTTTTCAAAAATCGCAAGTTCTACATCGTCACGAATACCGTTGGCATTTGCATCCACCCCTTCAATCGTCGCGCCCACCTGCGCGGGGTCTGGCGGCGGAGGTAGGTGCTTGCCGTCGACATGCTCCGGCGTGAGCCGTTGTGCGTAAATCCTATCGACTGTCTCGGCAGTCCGTTCCTGTTCTATAACCGCAGGAATGCGCATGATGACGAGGGCGACAAATATGGCCACGAAAATCGCAAGCGGCCAGCGGACGCGCCGCCATGCGGCGGCAAAGAAACCTGAAACGCCCGACCACTCGGCGTTTTGCATATGCGAATCAGTATCCCACGTGCCTACATTGTCTTCATGAACTTATCCCCACCATCAGCAGAACGTACATTTTGCACACGGGAAGTACGGCAAGTCCTCTGTTGTTCTTTCGATCTTTCATCTCACCCATGTCCCTATCTATGCGCCATGGTGTAATATTAGGGATATGGCGCGGGTAGAATCGGAAGCGCGAATGCGGAGGAGGAGACGAAATATACAAAGCGCGGTGCTCCGGACTGTCGGGGTTGCGGGTATTCTCGCCGTTACTATGATCGCTCCCAATATCTTTCAGGCACTCCCCCGCATCATGGGAGACAAGTACAAATTCGGGTATCGGGCAAAAACGGCTTCGGGGCGGCTTGCCAAGAAGGGTCTTTTGCGTTTCGTCGAACGTGGCGGAATCCGCTACGCCACAATCACAGAAAAGGGCAGGCGCGCACTCGCGCTCGAATTGACCGCGGATGCGCACAAACGCAAGCGTCCACGCCGATGGGACAAACGATACCGGCTTGTCATGTTTGATGTGCCTCAGTACCGGAGAAGCACACGTGACCGGCTGAGGAGGCTGATGCGTGAGTATGGTTTCTTGCGACTGCAAAACAGCGTGTGGGTGTATCCCCATGATTGCGAAGAACTCATATCGCTCATCAAAGCGGATTTGCGCATCGGAAAAGATGTGCTGTATGCAGTTGTCGAAAGTATCGAGTATGATGCGTGGATCAAGAAACATTTCAAGCTCTCCTAGTCCATCTGGGCATATCCTTACATCTTCGCCATGGCGAAGACTTAGGGAGATGGTGCGGCAGTCCCATGTATCCGAGTGACGTGTGTTATGTCACTGCAAGATGTGTGCTATGTCACTGGATGTGCGCTATGTCACTGCAACCGGTGTAACGCATCGTGAAATATCGGCGCAGTACTTTTGCACGTACTCCTCGACGCTTGCGTATGGATAGCCGACCAGATGGCCCTCCCGCGGGCCGTTTTTGAACCACTCGGAAAGTGCGCCCGCAAACCTCTCGGGAGAGGTCACGATGGCACCCGCTTCCCGCGCAATACCGACATCGGTTGAAAGCACCGGTTTCCCCGCGGCGAGCGCCTCGATGATGACGAGTCCGTAACCTTCATATTTTGACGGCACGAGAACAAGGTCGACGCTTTTGTAATACCGCTCCGGGTCACTTCTGCCCATGCCGTAGATATGCTCGCGACTACTCAAGTTGCCTACGTCAATGTCCCCGACAAGAAGAAGGCAGGCATTGTCCGGAGCGGCTTTTTTGAACGCCTCAACGGCCAAACGAATGTTCTTTTCCGGAGCGTCCCGGGAAACAACTAATATCTTGTAGGCGGAGTTCGTTATTCGATTGTCGGTGAACTCGGTAATAGGTTGCGCATTTTTGAACTTCGCAATGTCGACAAAAATCGGGAGCACAGAGACCGGAACCGCAATACGATATTTCTTTTCGATGGATGTCTTTATGCGTTCCGAAACAACGCGTATGCCCGCGGCGCGACGCAGGACGAACCCGGCCAGAAGGACGCGAATACGATTCAGGAACGATAGACGGGCATACTCGGGCGACAGAAAATCGGTGTGTACTTGCACATGAAGCGGCACGTTGAGTCGCCGCGCGATAAGCCACCCCGTAAGGCCCGTCTCAAACGGGTCCTGTACCGTCACGACATCCGGCTTAGGGAGCTTTCGTGCAATGCGCAACGCATCGAAGCCGTAGAGAAACCTTGAGACAGAGTTCGTAGGTGTGACGGAAAGCACGCCCGCCTGTACGGATTTTTTGTTTCCGCTTGTAAAGACAACGATGTCGAGTGCGCCAAACTCCTTGGCATATGCGTCATGCCGCGCGCGCGTCCTGCTTCCCTCCTCGAATAACGTCCTGTCCGTTCCGATAGAAAGTATGCGCATATCAGTGATTTATGAGCGCAAGAAAGTCACGCGCGACCTCTTCGTACGTGCGAGTGAAGGAGAACGTGGCTGCTTTTGCAACGGCTCTTGTGTAGCCGCTCTCGTCCGCAAGCTCTCCTACCGCACGGGCGATATCGTCTTCGTCGAGCGGGTCAACGAGAAACCCGTAGGGTGCGAGCCATTTCGCATAGCCGGAATATTTGTCCATGATGAACGGTTTTTTGAACCGGAGCGCATCGAGAATGTAGTTGGGGCTGATTTCGGTTACCGACGGCAGAATCACCGCATAGCAACCCTTCATGCGCTCCAAAAGCTTTTCCTGCGGCACCATACCTTCTTCAAGCACGATATCGGGGTGTTGTGCTTTGGCTTTCGCGAACGCCGAGCGCACATGAGCGCCGTTTTTCATCGCGATAGGACGCACGTACCAGAGAAAATTCTTCCGCACCGGCGCCGTCGCGGCAAGCGGCGCATCAATCGCGTTGCCGACGACGTGCGTACGCTCTTTCTTGAGTCCGTACGGGCGGAGCCAGACGTCGCACTGCAGGTCGGTACTGAAAACCAATACCGAGCGGCGGACGACGAGACGCGTGAGCGCGTAGATAAGACGTTCCTTGAAGGAGAGCGACTTGTGCTCGGCATAAAAGCGCGCGAGTGGTAGCAAGTCTCCCGTTCGCTCCAAGTAGTGCTCCCATACAAAATCTCCGCCGGTGCGTATGATGAACCGCACGCCGCGGATGCGCGATGCAAGCCACGCCGGAACGGCGACACTCGCCGTATCGAGCGCTATGACGGCATCTGCGCCGCGCAGATGCGGCCAAATGCGGAAAAAATACATCAAATGACTGACTCCCATGGGCCATTTGCGCAAGTCGCCATATACTACCGTTTTGACCTCGTGCCCCAGTGCGCGTAGTGCGTCCTCGAGACCTTTGGCGTAATAGGCGGGACCGCCGATATCAGGCGGGTAGATGCCCGTCGCGATGACTATCTTCATGAGAGTACTCTACAGCACATGAAGCGGGCGCGCACGCGGCGCGCCCGACTCCTCCTTTGGGTATGCGGTCAGTTTGGTCGCAACCACGGAACTTTGATGGGGAGCATGTACGGTGTAGGAAAGACACGCTCTCCCACAAACTCCGTTGCTTCGAAGGCGAACTTCAGCATCCGGTAGCATTGCGCCGCCGCGATAATCTGAAGCCCGAACATAACCAAGTAGGGTCTGTTCATCGGGTACTCCAACCTTCTCGGATGTCCCGCACACCGGGACGCCAATCTCATCAAACACCCGCCGAGTCCGTTTGCCTAGGGAGTTATCCCCTGCTCAGAAGGGGTTCGAAAACCTTCTCTTTCATGTCCCGCGCGATAAGGTCCCAATCATACTTTTCTACCACCATGGTTTTTGCCGTCGCAATGACACTCCTGACCTTCTCGGAACGTGACATGATTTCTTGTACCGCGCCCGCAATCTGCTCCGGCGAATCCTTGTCCACCGCCCAGCCGGTTTGGAATTCTGGCGCGGGACGGTTCCACGCTTCATCTCCCGGCAACAGTTTCTCGCCTGCCCCGTGAGAAATAGCCCGCTTGCGGGCGTCATTTCTTTCGGGGTCAAAAAGGAAGTCTGCGATGCCGCCCTCCTGCGTCGCGATAACCGGCAGCTCTGCAGCCATCGCCTCTACGAATGAATTTCCCATGCCTTCGGACCGGCTGGCGCGGATAAAGATGTCGCACGCTTTTAGATATGCGGGCATGTCGGCATGTCCCACCTGTCCGGCAAACCTGACGCGTCCGGATACGCCGAGCCTCAAAGCGAGCTTGCGTAGCATCGCTTCGTCGGGTCCGGTGCCAAGCACGATGAAGTGCACATTTCCGGGCAGGAGCACAAGCGCGCGTATCATATCGTCCACCGCATTCTTGTGGACGAGGCGCGATGTCGTGATGACGAACACATCCCCCATATTCTTATCGAGCGACTCTTGTACCTCCTGTATACGCCGTGGCGCTACCTGCATCGAGAAATGCGCGGTGTTCACCGCATTCGGCACGAGCACCACCGGGCCTTTAAACCCTCTCGCACGTGCCCAGCGGCCGAGGAATGTCGAAATCACCGAGATGACATCGGCTTTTGTAAATGCACGGGTGAAAAACGGCCAGAGCGGACGCATCGTGCGCTCGATGTGCGCCGGCGGGTCACCTTCCTGCAGTTCAAGCACAAACGGGACACGCGGCTTCGCAAGTTTAAATATCGCCGCCGGCACGCCGCACGCGTGCGCCATCATCGCCCAAATCGCATCGTACTTGTATTGACGATGCAGTTGTATCGCTTTCCACGCGGCGAGAAATTGAAAGAGGAACTTGTTGAGGTGAAGCGGGAAGCGGCGAAGGTCGGCCATCGAAGGGTTTGGCCGTGTAATGCCGATGCGGTGCACGAGTACATTGCCTACTTTTTCCACCTTCGGCAATGTTGAATCAAACCGGTTTGTCACCATATGAAATTCAATATCCGGCATGCGCTTCGTCTTTTCCTGAATCGCCACCTCCGCGCCGCCGACATGCTTCGGAAAGTACGCGAGCGAAAAGATGAGTACTTTTTTCATACGTTTATTTTTCTCCGTATCACACTCGTGTATACGAAGCGGAACTGGTTCGCGAATGCGTCTCCCTCGCCCATTGACTGCCTCATCGCGACCCGCGAAGCAATCTTGGTCGCATGATGCTCCTGCGCCTCCGAGCCGTATATTTGGTCGGCGTCCGTGAGGATGAACTTCAGTAACGCCCGTTTCGCCGCCGACAGGTCGCCGATGTTCTGGTCGGCGAGCGTGATGAGGAGCGGAAGACCGGTTGAACGCTTGAGGAACACTGCGGCAAGCGCCCCGTAGCTCGCCATAAGCGACCATGCGAATAGGTACCGATGCCGCTTTGAAAGCGAGCGGGCGATGCGATACCCGAGAAACGGGAGAAGATATTTATCAAAACGTGAACCGCGACCGATGCGATACACGTGCGCGTTTTGTACCGGCGCACCCATCCCTTTCGCATCTTGAGAAAACACCGTCGTGACAATATCAAACTTGACCTGCGGCATTTCGCGCATGACCTCGACGAAGGCGTCCTCCGCGAGCCCCGCGACCGGATGGAACGTCGTTGAGAATACAAGCACGCGTTTTTCTCTTGCGGAACCCCGTGCGTGCGTCTTCAGGAACTCATCCAGATACGATTTCAGGGGGCGTTTCGGTGCCCATCCGAGGCCTCGCGCTCTATCAGTGTGCAACTCCGACTGCATGCGATTCCCCTGCCGCTCGGGAAGCATGACAATATCGTCGGAGAACATGCGCGCGACGTCGATGATCGCAAAACTTTCGTCGTTTCCAAGGCCATACTCGTCGCCGTGACCCTTTTCTCCCACTAATAGTAGCCCGTCGACGATATCGTCGACGTGTGTGAAGTTGCGCCGCTGCGTACCCG
Source organism: Candidatus Kaiserbacteria bacterium RIFCSPHIGHO2_02_FULL_55_25 (assembly GCA_001781335.1). Taxonomy (GTDB): domain Bacteria; phylum Patescibacteriota; class Minisyncoccia; order Phycocordibacterales; family UBA2100; genus UBA10103. The sequence continues at coordinate 9,523 of MFLL01000030.1, forward strand.
GGGACACCACCGTTATCGGTGAACCGTGCATATATTGCTGTTTGAAGATTTCTATGACGGTTCCGTATGTGCCGAATCGTTCACCGGGACCGAACACGTTGTAGAAATACGTGATGGCGAACGGGAGTCGCTCTCTCTCGCCAACTTCTTTCACCAATTCCGTGTTCGCCGCTTTCGTGGAGGCGTAGGGCGACGTGCCCCGCGTGAGCCCCCCGTCTCCGAATTTTGTGGACGACCCCGCGTACACGAGTTTGCATTTCCGGTCCCTCCAGTAATCAACGACCGCGCGCGTGCCGACGACGTTTAGGTCGTGCACCAACTCCGGTTCAAACACACTCTGTTCGACCCGCGCATACTCGCCGAGATGGAAGATGATATCCGGCGTCTCGGGAACGAGCCGAGCTATATCTTTGGTGTGCCCCGTGCGGTAATCGACATTCGGCAAACGCTCAAGCTCCGACCCCGTGAAATTATTATCGAGTGAGATTACCTTATTGCCGTTTTCCGCGAGGCGCGCGCACAGACGCGTACCGACGAATCCGGCGCCCCCCGTCACGAGAATAGTTTTCTCCATCAATGCAAGACTACCCTGCTTCTTACGTTTCCTCAACGATATCCCACTCGCCTGCTCTTATGCGACGTACGGCAAGCACAGCCCCTCCCGCAAGTGCAGAGAGCGCCAGTGCACCCAACCACCAGTACATGCTGTTTGACGAAACTGCAGCGGCCGCGGCTGCCGTTTGCGCCTCCGACGAGCCCGTAGATGTGGTGTCCGCAGCAGTTTCCGTGGACACGTCCGCCTCCGGTATCGGGTCGGCTGCGGGAGCAACCCGAGTGCGTGGGGCGGGAGCGACAGATGCCGCCGGCGACGGCACGGGGACCGGAGTAGAGACGCTCGCTCCCGAGCTTTCATTTGCGTGGAGCACGATGACGCCGTTCGGATAATCGAGCTCGGTCTGCGCGCCACTCCAGAATTTCAGCGTTTTCTGCGGGATACGCATCGTCTCCCCGTTGAGAATGACCGAGTGCTCGGGCAAGGTGAACATCTGCCCCGACGAACGGACTATCCATCCCGAAAGGTCGAGGTCGCGTCCCGCGTAATTTTTTATGGCAACACTCCCGTCGGAGGGCACGTCAAACGCGAGCTTCGCCGGCTCGGCCGTCACGATGATGCGGTCGGAAACCGCATCCAGATTTTCCGCGATGGTGAGCATCGCCGCGTAGCGACCGGGGTATTCATAATGATGCACGACGGTGGGGCCGTCTGCGGTGGAGCCGTCACCGAAATTCCAGAGAAAACGGACGTGCTCCACGTTTTCCTTCTGCCGGTTGTACGCACGGCCGTTGAACTGCGTGTCGGCGCCCACGATGACGGTGCGGTCGCCGCCCGCGTCGGCAAATAGTTGCGGTACCGGCGGCGGGACGTACGAAGAAACCGGCGCCGGAGCGGCGTTACTTTGTGCCGGTATCGTGTCGTTTGTGGCTTGTGTGGTCGACGCATCGGTGACAGGCGGCACATACGAGTCCGCTGCATTTGAAACCCCAGGTGTCGGCAACGCAGCGAGCCACGATGAACCGCTTTTCTGCAGACTCGTACCGTCATCGTTGCCGCCCATGTCTTTGGTGTAGGAAAAACTGTCGGCGACTACACCGTTGCCGTCGACGAGCGATACTGTCAAACCCGTGTTGTTGAGACTAATGGAAGATTTGATAACAGAATATGAACCGCCTGCATACTCTCCGGAAATCAATTCTGTTGGGTCGTTGGCTAGTATCGTATAACCGCCGGCAGGAATGATGAGCGAGCCGCGACCAATGCCTCCCGCCGGATCAATGAGTGTGTGGTTGGATGAGTCGCCTATTCTCCACGAGCCCTTCCCGCTTCCCACGACCATCGTCACATCGGATGAACCCGTATTGTAGAGCTCAATCCACTCCCGACCGGTATCGTTGCCCTTCGGGTTGTACATCACCTCATTGATGACGACCTGCGCCGACGCCACATGCGGTACGGTGAGGAATAAAACGAAAAGGAGGCAAGCCCTCCCGACCCCGATTTTCATGAAGATCATTATTGCCTATGTTCTCCTGCTGAAAACAAGATTCCTATTGAATATGTGGATAGTTTCCGCGTACCCACCGCATCCACAATTTCACGCTATAGACGTGGTAAATGGATGACATCAAGAGAGACCGAAATGTGATTTGATTCGTTTCTCGTTCCCGATTTGCTCGACAACGGCATAGAGTACATCGTTGCCGACTCGCAACTCAGCCTTAATAAGCGCCACTAATTCTTCACAGTCGTAGGGAGACACCCACACGCTGTCCTGCAAACGCAGAAAGCCAAATTCTCGCATCAGGAAGCGCAGGCGGTCGCGTGTGTTCCTTCGTTCCTGCGGTATATCGAACATCACAAGGCGATAGCGCTTATCCCATCGGCGTCTTCTTTTTGCTGGTTTACTATTTCGGGCTTGTTCGAGCGCGAGATGGCGTTGGCCTGAATCAGTGATCTGGAGCATTCCGCGAGCGTTTTTTCTGATATACCCTTTCACAAGTAAGCGCCCTACTGCGGTTTTCGCCTGAAATTTCAATCGGAACTTCTCTCTCCCCATGAGATGCGGAAGTGCTTGAAAAATATTGGGGGCAACCATCACGGTCGCGATTATTCCGGCAACACCGATGATGCCGAGTACGGTGTCCTGGATTCTCGCTCGCCTCCTCCTTTCTCGTCCTTTTTTCTCCAATTCCTCCATATCCACTATTTTACGCTATAGACAGAATTAGCGGATAAGTGTGACACGAACCCTACAGAACTGAAGGCTACTAGAGGTCGTCGGAGTCTCTGCGGGTACCGTTAATAACCTGTTGCAACACGTGTGGAGAAATTTCCCCGTCGTGCGAGTCGCTTCCCACGTGCTGGGGTTGGGTGTGACTTTTTTGCGGTTCGCGCGGCTCTGCCTGACGAGGCGTCTGATGCGGAGTGTGTTTCGGATTATGATGCGGTGGCGCAGGGGGCTTGGATGCGGGGCGATTCCCCTGCTTATCGCGGAGAATATCCGCCGGTGAGCGTACCGGCACTCCGCCCGCTTTGGCCACGCCTTCGGCTTTTGCCCTTTCTATCGCGTCACGAAGCGTATTGCGCTGTACTTTTTCGCTCTCCGCCCGCGGTGCCGGACTTGGGGTCGACGAGTGAGGAGGAAAATCACGCAGTGGTGCGCTCGCAGGGGTCGGTGCCGATGCCAACGGACGCGGTGCTTCGTCACGCGGTCGTGTCCCATACGTGCTTCCACTGCGCTCTTTCTTCTCGCGGGGCGGCGCAACGAAATCCGTCTGCTTTTTTGCGATGGCCGCTTCCACATCGGCGCGCGCCCTGCCGAATGCCATACGCGAACTGGTAATGACATCGTTGCGATATGAGATCGCCGGCACGTCGATGGGCGGAATGGTTTCTGCACTGAATGGCGGCGAGCCCACCCCGTCTATCATGAGCGTGAGGTATATTTGCCCGATACCTAAGCCCACGAGGTCTTCCGGAGTGAATGTGGGGTCGAATACGGTCTCCAGCACCTCGGCGTCGAAGGGTCCGACGCGGAACACGATAAGTGTGCCGATGTTGCCGAAAACGGCATCGCGGACCTCCTCCTCCATCTGCTCGATGTACTGGTTGGCGAGCGTGAGCGCGAGTTTATATTTGCGTGATTCCGAAAGAATATCAGCGAACGCCTCGTTCATCATCGACTGAAACTCGTCGACGTAAAAATAGTGGCGCGGGAGTTTTTGCATGCGCGCCGCCGGCTCGTCGGCACGCGACATCGCGGCGAGGTAGATTTTGACCGTAAGCATAGAGCCGAGGAGCGAGGCATTGGTCTCGCCCATGCGGCCTTTGGAGAGGTTCACGATAAATATTTTCTTCTCGTCCATCATTTTGCGCAGGTCGAACGACGAGGTCGCCTGTCCGACGATGTTGCGGATGAGCGGATTGGCGGTAAATTGGCCGATTTTGTTCTGGATGGCAGGCGTCGCCTCGCGCGTGTAGGTGTCGGTGAATCCGGCGAACTCCTCGGTCCAAAACGATTTCACGATTGGGTCGCTTATTTTTTCGATGACGGCATTGCGGAACGTTTTGTTGGTGAGCATGCGGTTCACGTCGAGCAACGTCGAACCGGGATACTCGAGAAGTGCGAGCAGCGTGTTCTGCAAAATGTATTCCATTCTCGCGCTCCACGCGTCCACCCAAATGCGACGCAACGCGCCCATGAGGCCGGAAACGACGAGGTGACGTTTGTCGAAGCCCACGTCTTCCATCACGTTGAAGCCGATGGGGTGGTCCGTATCGAACGGTGCGAAGTAGACGACATCTTTGATGCGGTCCTGCGGAATGAAATCGAGCAGTTTCTCCGCTGTACTGCCGTGCGGGTCGATGAATGAGATACCCTCCCCGTTCTGGATGTCCTGAATGGCCATATTTTCCAGCATGGTCGATTTGCCCATGCCGGTTTTGCCGATGACGTAGACATGTTTGCCGCGGTCTATCGCACGGATGCCGAACATTTCACGCTTGCCGCGTGTGTGTGTCGCCGCAAAATAGGTAATGCGACGATCATCGTCTTTGTGATCGGCGTGCATGATGGAAGTATAGCAAAGGGCCGGCGACGCGTCGCCGGCCCATTTCCCTGCAACTTTTTCAGCCTCTTGTCGCGATGACGATGGCAGAACGGCCATCGTCGCTGACATAAACGCTGGTCTCGAGAAAGTCAATACGACGCTGATACTTGGACATAATGGCCCGCTTCGGGCTATCGGGCGACAGTAGCTTGACCTGTTCGGAGGTCAACTCGCGAACAATGTGCGCAATCGCAAGCTCTGCCTGCTCACGCGTCAGGGTATTCGCGTCGGCCTCAAGGTCGACGGCACAAACGACCTGCTCTTGGCCGCCTCTTCTGACCGTTCTTGTAACCAGCATGACGGGCCTCCCCGGTTCATGGCGGAGCAGTAGATGCTCACACTGCGACGATTCTTACCTTAAAAGCTTTCCGTGTAAAGGCCGCGCTTGCTAAAGCTCTCCCTGTGTCGTATCCGGCGGCAGTGGAGTGCGGGAAGCCTGGTGCGTGTCGCGCGCGCCCCCTCGTTTGTCTTCGTCGAGACCGAGCCCGCGGCGGCGTACCACGATACCGAGCCCTATGATGAATACTCCTGCGAGAAAGAAAAGGACACTGTCCCAGCTGTTGGGGAATCCGAGGAACGGCAAGACAGCGACGAATCCGCCGGAGAGCATGATGAGCGCGTCGAGTGTCATGGGCACTAGTATATAGCCATTAGTCGATAGCGACTAGTGGATGAGGGGAAACTTACCTATTGTCAACAATAACGACGAACTCGCCGCGGACGGCTTTTCTTTTTTCGAGGCTTTCTGCGACCACTTTTGGCGAACCCGCTACGACTTCTTCATGCATTTTCGTGAGTTCCCGCCCGATGGTGACCTTACACTTCGGCGCGGCTGTTTCGAGTTCCTTGAGCAACTTTAGAATGCGATGCGGTGATTCAAAAAGCACGACAGGAATATCGCCCGCCGCGATTTTCTTGAGCGCGGTCTGTCGGCCTTTTTTGTGTGGCAGGAATCCGAGGAACGTGAACGCGTCGCCGGAGATACCTGCGATGGAAAGCGCGGCTGTGACCGATGATGCGCCCGGTAGCGCCTCTATGGTTGCTTCAGGCAAATGCTCTCGGACATAGGCGACGAGTCGGGCGCCGGGGTCGGAAATCCCCGGCGTACCCGCGTCCGAGACGTATGAAATGTGCTCGCCCCGCTCGAGCCGCTCGACGATTTCCGCCGCCTTTTTTGTTTCCGTCGCCGCATCAAGACGAAAGACGGGCGTACGGAGTCCATAGTGCGCGAGAAGCTTTGATATGACCCGCGTGTCCTCGGCGTAGATAGCCGCGCACTCTTTGAGTGTCCAGAGGCCGCGAAATGTCATATCGCCCAGATTGCCGATGGGCGTAGCCACAATAGAGAGTCTGCCGTGGGGATACTCAGGAACTTCGCTCATATATTGAGGACGCTATCACTGGTCAATAAAAAAAGCGAGGCGCCGGCACGCATGTGCACAAACGCCTCACCAAGCCTCCAGTAACGCAATTCTGTCCCCATATTCCTCGCTCAGTAACTGCAGGAAACCTGCATGCCCGCACTCGTCGCGAATCCACATGAGTGTGTCGTGAAAATCGACCACAAGATTCTGAATGAGGGCCTTCTCTCCGGGCCTCAATTCAATCCGCTCGGCCACGACTGCACGCTCCCATCGTCCCAAGGTCATGTCTGCACGCAGAATTCGTAATACTGCCGGTCGCCCGCGGCTGAGACCGATTTCGGCTCTGGCAGACCACATGTCGAACAGCATGGTATGTGGCACATGGGTGTACACCTTGCGCCAATAATCACCAAATCGTATGGCTTCAGCGTATCTACCCGCCAAGATATGGTCCACTTGCTCATCTGCGATTTCCATCACCTTTGCAGCGTCCGGAAGAAGCCGGAAAAGCAGGAACTTTATGCTCGCCACTGTCATGACGACCCCCTATTCTTGTCGCACTATAGCCGACAACGTGATGAAATCAATCGGCGATTTGTTCGGCGACTTTGTAGATATCTCCAGCGCCCATGGTGATGATGAGTGAGTTTTTATCTTCTTCGAGAAGCACGTCGCGGATGTCGTTGAAATTATCGAGTGAAATTACGTTGCCTCCCTCATGGCGCGCAAGCGCGGCAAGTATCTGATTGGAGACGCTCGGGTCGGGTGCTTCTCGCGCCGCATATATCGGAGCAACTATCGCCTTGTCAGAGAGTGCGAGCGCCTCGGCGAATTCGTTGAGGAGCGATTTGGTACGGCTATAGAGGTGCGGATGGAATGCGACGACGATTTTCTTACTGGGGAATTTCTCTCGTGCCGCTTCTATGGTCTTTTGCATCGCCGTCGGATGGTGCGCGTAGTCGTCGTAGACAAGTGCGCCGCTCGGCGTCTCCCCTTTGTACTCGAATCGCCGCCACGAACCCTTGAACTCCGACAGCGACTTCACCGCCGCCTCCGGTGACAGGCCCGGCACTACGGCGAGCGCCGCCGCGAGTGCAGCCCGCGCATTATCGCGGTTGAACTCTCCAAGCAACTGCACTTCCCCCACCGCCTTTTGCCGGTAATCGACGATGCGTGCACGGACATTCTTGAGAATGCCGGCAATGTTCGGGTCTTCCGGACTCGTAACGACGACTCCCGTTTCGGGAACTTTCTCGGCCGCTATGCGGAAGGTATCTTGGAGCGCCTCGAGTGTAGGAAAATAATCGGTATGGTCGAGTTCAATGTTGGTGATGACAAGGACGTCGGGATTGAGTTTCAAGAC
>MFLL01000031.1:0-2080 GCA_001781335.1 Candidatus Kaiserbacteria bacterium RIFCSPHIGHO2_02_FULL_55_25
CGTGCGGCGGATTACTTGGAGTGGGAGTCCTTGCGGAGCGTGCGGAAGGCCTCTTCGACGGTCGTCATGAATTGCGCGGGGAAGATAATCGTTGAATTCTTTTCTACCGAAATCTCGGCCATGGTCTGGAGCGTCCGCAGCTGCAGGGCCACAGGATGTGCCTGCATCACGTCGGCGGCTTCGCCCAAGCGCTGAGCGGCTTGGAATTCTCCTTCGGCGGCGACGATTTTCGCGCGGCGTTCGCGTTCGGCTTCGGCTTCCTTGGCCATGGCACGTTGCATATTGTCGGGGAGGGCGATGTCTTTAATCTCGACGGCGGTGACCTGCGCACCCCACGGCTCGGTGTGGGCGTCTATCATAGTCTTAATCTGCTCGTTTATCTTCGGCGTTTGCGAGAGCAACTCGTCGAGCGAGAATTGGCCGACGACATTGCGGACGGTGGTCTGGGATATCTGATTGGTGGCGTTCTGGACGTCTTCTATTTGAATGACCGATTTCTCCGGGTCGGTGACTTTGTAGTAGGCAACTGCCGCGATATCTATAGAGACGTTGTCCTTGGTGATTATCTTTTGCGACTGAATCTGCATTGTGACGGTGCGCAGCGAGACGCGCTCCATGCTCTGGAAGGGGACGAAGATGAGGTTGAAACCCGGATTACGGACGCCCGTGAATTTGCCGAGGAGAAATACCACGCCGCGCTCGTATTGGCGCAAAATGCGTATCGAAACGAGGAGGTAAATGACGACTGCGAGCAGAAAACCGTATGCCCATTCCATACCGCAATAGTAGCATATCGTCGATTCCCCGTGCTATTCTGCGGCGATGAAAGGCGGCAAGAAAGTGGGGATTACGGCGGGAGCCTTCGACCTGTGCCATGCGGGGCACATGCTCGTATTCAAAGAGGCGAAAACGGTGTGCGACTACCTGATAGTCGCGCTGCAGGACGATCCGTCGAAGACGCAGAGTGATTACCGCGGCAAAAAGAAGAATACGCCCATCATGTCGCTCGAGGAGCGCCGCATTATCCTTGAAGGTATACGGTACATAGATGAAGTCGTCGTCTACAGCAGTGAAAAGGACCTGTACGACCTCCTTGTGAAGCTCAAACCCGATATCCGTATTATCGGTGCGGATTGGAAGGGGAAGGAGTACACGGGGCACGATTTACCTATCGAGATGTATTTCAATACTCGTGACCACGGCTTTTCCACATCGGCGTTGCGCGAGCGTATTTACGAGGCGGAGTTGAAGAAGCGGGAGGAGGCGGGGAAATAGGGGTTGAAGACGCGGGAAGTAAGCGTTTGTGTCGTCGAAAGTTGCTACTTTCGACGTGATTTATACCTTCGCATAAATCAGACACGATTTACACCTTCGTGTAAATCGCCGGGGAGGCCGCGTGCTCTGCACTACGGCCTCCCCGGCTTACATGACAATCACTTTGAAGAACGAGATGTGGCGCATATCACATATTTAGACTCCTAATTGCACATCTGCGCGTCAGTATGACAAGTGCGAGTGAATCGCGGATGAAGCGGAAGGAAGGGGCAAATAGATTGCGGTGAGCGTTGGTGTCGTCGAAATCTGCTAATTTCGACGCGTTTTATGCCGTCGCATAAAACGGGCATGATTTACCCCGTCGCGTAAATCAGGTGGATAACTAAGTAGCGCGGTTCATGAACGGGGGCATACTGGTGGGGTGCTTCTAAGGGGTCGACTTTACTAGCCAATCTCTTCTCCATATATGAAAAATTTACACATGGTCGCCTGGATACTGGTCATGGTAGGAGCCTTGAACTGGGGCCTCCTCGGTGTCGGCGATTTCCTCGGAGGTGACTGGAACGTTGTCGCGATGCTCCTCGGCAACTGGCCGCCTGTCGAGTCACTCGTGTACGTGCTCGTCGGCGCTGCCGCGGTGTATGAGCTCGTCTCACACAAGGGCAACTGCAGAAACTGCGGTTCGGGCGGGTCAATGTAAACCCACCCGCGAGGGTGCCCGCCGAAGGCGGGTCGAGAGTCGGCCGGAGGCCGATGCGAGAGGTTTATGCCGGCGCAAGCATGCGCCGGCGAGGAAAGAAAAACG
>MFLL01000031.1:2122-7158 GCA_001781335.1 Candidatus Kaiserbacteria bacterium RIFCSPHIGHO2_02_FULL_55_25
AAAACGGTCATCCAAAAGGTGGCTGTTTTTCGTTATCCCCCTAGGGGCTAGCGTATACCTAGCGAGGGGCTATAATCTCTCCATACAAGTAACTAAGCACTGCCATTATGGTAAGAACAGCGAATCCTGCATTATTAAAGCCTCTCAACCTCACTCCTGAGCTGGAGGCGGTCGTAGGCAAGGGCCCGATGTCCCGCGGCCAGGTAGTGAAGCAAATCTGGGTCTACATCAAGGCCAATAACCTTCAGAATCCCGCCAACAAGCGCAATATCTTGGCGGACGCCAAGCTGAAGCCCCTTTTCGGCGGCAAAGGTGAAGTCACCATGTTCGAGATGACGAAACTCGTCTCGGCACACATGAAGTAAGGGTTTCCAAGGTGTTTTCCAGCCGCGGTCGGCCCTGGGCCGACCGCGGCTTTTGCGTTGGTGGCGCGAAAGTCGGTGCGGTGCTATGAATGACGGACTTCCCGTCCGGGGAAGTGATCTGCACCCTGAAAAACCAATGGAGGGAGGCTGCAATGGCCCACTGTTTTACGCTCGCCCGTGACCATCCCTTCGAAGGTATCGAGGGGGGTACGTACCGGGGCGGGTCGTCCTACCTTGATCTGGGCATCATGCCCGAAAGGACGAGCCTCGTGCTTGGAGACGGCACGCCCGAAAGCATGCCTGCTCTTCGGGGCACGACACTCATTCAAGCGAAGGCGGTTTCGGACGACCGCGGCAACATCTTCAGTCTTATTCGAAGTTCCGGCGGCACCGGTTATCTTCTTCGAATCAAGACGTACGGACTTGTGCTGCCGGAAAATACGCGCCGCTCGGTGACAAATTTCCCCTGCTAAAGCTCTTCGTCGGGGGAGAAGGCGCTGGTGTTGCCCAGGCTCAAGCGGGTGACCGCCGCGGTTTCGAGCAAGACCAACTTTTTGCCCTCGACGAGGGCAAAAGGATTATCGTCGCGGATAAGTACAGGCGCGTACTAGTCTACTTCGTCCGCGGCGGCCGGTTCCTCGTCAAAGCGGCAACCGAGACTGATGTGCTTGCGCACGTTCGTGCGAGAGCATCGCTCATGAAAAACTCGTTGGAGGTGAAGTGGGGGCTCAAGGTTTGCTTTGCCCTCTCTGCCTGCGACGAGCGCGCCGACCCTCTCGTCGCGCGTATGCGCGAACTCGAACAGGGCTTTGTGCTCGATTGGAACGACTATGCGTGAGGGTTTTCACGCCAGGCGTCGCGGTACATCACCGCGGCGCCTGTTGCATTTTTGGTTTTCCACCAACGTCGGAACGTACTCGTTCCGACGTGAACCTTCTCCTATCGGCCTGCGGCCGACAGTCGAACCGCCTTCGGCGGCATCTCGCGATGGGTTCACTTATCCCCAGGTTATTAGAATAATTATAGGGACATTTATACTAATTCTGCTTATATTTAAGTTAATTACTAGTAAATTTACTTTAATACGCGCATGACAGACACAACATTACGCGATTTCTTGGAGATTCCGTACGACAAGCTTGAGGAAATGAACCTCAAAGCGAAAGAGGACGCGGAGAAGCTTTCGCCGAAAGCGCTTGAGACCAAGTACGTGGGCTGGCTCAAAAAAGAGAAGCGCGTAAAAGCGGTGACGCTCTGCTTCTCGGATATCGAGGGCCGGCTCCACATGCTCGACTACGACAAAAAGTTTTTGCTCGATTCACTTTCCAACCTTACATTCGACGGCTCATCCATCCGCGGGTTCACGCCGCAGCACGAAAGCGACCTGCGGCTCGAAGTGGATTGGTCGTCGGTGCGCTATATGCCTTCCGACATCTTCGGGCCGGGCAAAGTGATTTTTTTCGCCACGGTCCTCAACCGTGACCGGACGCCGTATATTTCGGATTTCCGCGGCCGCCTCAAACAGTACGCCGCAGAGCTCAAGAAAAGCGACGGGCTAACCGCCTTTGCGGCGCCCGAAATTGAAGGGTTCGTCGTCGACGGCGAGAATGCGGAGCAGCAGTTCGATAAAATGGACGGTTTCAAGCTCATATCGAGCGGCGGTTACTTCCATTCGCTCCCGCTCGACCGTTTGCGCATGTTTATCGACCGTTCGGCCGAAGCGCAGCGGGCGATGGCCTTCAAGAATGAGAAAGACCATCCCGAAGTAGCACCCTCGCAATTCGAAATGAACTTCTCCTACGCCGAGGTCGTGCGCGCGGCCGACAACATCCAGCTCTACAAGCTCATTTGCCGCCAGGTGGCGCGTACCATGGGCATGACGGCCACCTTCCTGCCGAAGCCTGTCATGGGGATTAACGGCAGCGGCATGCACACCAACTTCTCGCTAGGCAAAGGCGGCAAAAATATCTTCTTCGACCCCAAGGGGGAGGAGGGACTCAGCAAGATTGCGTGGGATTTCGTCTGGAAACTCCTCAATCACGCTCCCGAGATATGCCTCGTACTCAACTCATCGGTCAACGCCTATCGCAGGCTCGATCCGCACTTCGAGGCGCCGAATCAGATAAAGGTCTCCGCGATAGACCGCGGTTCGATGATACGCATTCCCGTCGGCAACGAAAAAAGCGCCCGCATCGAAGTGCGCTCCGTGGCGCCCGATGCGAATCCGTACCTGCTCCTCTTTACGATGCTGAAAGTCGGCTTTGAGGGCAAAAAGCTCGCCAAGGACGAGACGAAACGCGAACGGCTGCGTTTCCTGCCCGACAATATCTACGACGCCATCGCACACTTCAAATCAAGCAAATTCATTACCGACATCTTGGGGGAGGAGAGCAAGGAAAAGTTTATCAAGTACAAACAGCTCGCGGCGGATAGGTCGCCCAAAGCGCTCGGGACGCTCGTCAAACGCTCCGAGGTCGTTAATCATCATGAGGTAACAAATCAACTTCTATGGAACAACTTCTGAATCTGAAAAGCCGGATGGGTTTTATGTGGTGGGCGACCATCCTGCTCATCCTCGGTTGCGCGGTCGGGTACGCCTCCATGTCTTTTGGCGGCGCTTCTGCGGGTGAGTACGATGCGTCGCTCATCAATGCGGGGGACACCGCATGGGTGCTTCTTGCTACCGCACTCGTCATGCTCATGACGCCTGCCGTCGGATTTTTCTACGGCGGCATGGTCTCTTCCAAGAACGTCGTCTCGGTCATCAAACAGTCGATGGTAATCTTGGCGCTCGTTTCGGTGCAGTGGGTGGTCCTCGGCTACACACTCGCTTTTGGTCCCGATGTGGGAGGAGTCATCGGCAATCTTGATTTCTTCGGGTTGAAGGGCGTCGGCTTCGCGCCGAATGCGGATTATGCGGCGACCATTCCGCATCTCTCGTTCATGGCGTTCCAGGCGATGTTTGCCATCATCACGCCCGCGCTCATCATCGGCGCATTCGTCGGGCGCATCCGCTTCAAGACACTCGTCATCTTCACGCTTCTGTGGACGACGCTCGTCTACGACCCGATTGCGCATTCGGTGTGGGCCGTCGGCGGCTGGATACGCGACATGGGCGCATTGGACTTCGCGGGAGGAACGGTCGTTCACATGAGCGCGGGCTTCTCCGCGCTCGCGGCGGCCATTCTTGTCGGAAGGAGATTGGACCAGTCGGAACCTTCGGTAAGCGCCAACAACGTCCCGTTCGTTATTCTCGGGGCGGCGCTTCTCTGGTTTGGCTGGTTCGGCTTTAACGCGGGTTCGGCGCTCGCTGCGGGCGCGCTCGCCGCAAGCGCGTTCGTCGTCACCAACACCGCGGCCGCAGCGGCCGCACTCACGTGGGTAGCACTTTCGTGGGCACAGAACGGTAAACCCTCCGCGATGGCCGCGGCCATCGGCGCTGTATGCGGGCTCGTCGCCATCACGCCCGCTTCCGGGTATGTCGGCCCCGTCGCTTCCATTGCGATAGGTATCATCGCGGGAGTCGTGACATACACGGCGGTGTATATCCGGAGTCGCAAGACGAGAGTCGACGACACGCTCGACGTGTGGGCGGCTCACGGAGTGGGCGGCTTGGCGGGAGCTGTCCTCACGGGATTCTTCGCCGAGAAGGCGATTAATGCCGCGGGCAACAACGGAGCTCTCTTCGGAAATCCGGACCAAGTCATTGTCCAGATACTTGCGGTCGCCGCGACGGCTACTTATGCGTTCGTCGCGACGTACGTGCTCCTCAAGGTCATCTCGTTCTTCTCGCCCTTGCGTGTGGAATCGCACGAGGAAGAGGAGGGACTCGACATGGCCACGCACGGCGAATCGGCGTACCGGCATTAGCAGGTAGCACAAAACAGAACGAAGGCGGCGCACACAGCGCCGCTTTCGGTTATTTGCCCATGCGGCGCTCGCGCGCAGCGTACTCTTTGAGGACCGCTTCAAGGTCCGCTTTGGTAAATGCGGGCCAGTGGGTTTTCAGGAAAAATAATTCACTGTATGCGCTTTGCCAGAGCAGAAAGTTGGAAAGCCGCTGTTCTCCGCCCGTCCGTATGATGAGGTCGGGGTCGGGCATTCCGCTTGTCCACAAATGCTTCGCGAGAGATTCCTCGGTAATTGTTTCGCTCGCTTCTTGCGCTGCCTGTGCCGCTTGCACTATCTCTGCGCGGCTCCCGTATGAAATGCATACCCACACCGTGTGGCGGGGTTCTGCGGGATTCCGCGCCTCGACGTCGCGCATCGCGTCTTGGAGCGACGGGGAGAAACGTTCCGTCTGCCCGATGAAGCGCACCGCGACGTGTTCTTCGGCGAATTTCGATAAGCGCTCCCGTATCGTGGACTCGAATATTTCCATGAGGTACGAGACCTCTTCTTTGCTACGACTCCAGTTTTCAGTCGAAAATGCATATACGGCCATGTGCCGTATTCCGAGGTCGCGCGCGGCGTAGGCGATTGACTCCACGTTGTTCATGCCGCGGCGGTGACCTTCGAAGGCGGGAAGCCCGTTCTCCTTTGCCCACCTGCGGTTGCCGTCGAGGATGATGCCGATACAGGACGGGACTTTCGACGTTTCAGCCATAAGTACCTCCAATACTAGCAGGGAAGTACCGCCGCGCGAAAGATTCGTGTAGAGTGAGCAAGATA
>MFLL01000032.1 GCA_001781335.1 Candidatus Kaiserbacteria bacterium RIFCSPHIGHO2_02_FULL_55_25
CGTTTTGCGCACGCTCAATCGCCCGCGCGACTTGGAGCGCAAAAATCTCCTCGAACGCAAACCGCTTGCGCGCCGCTTCGGCATGCGGCTGTTTCTCCGGCGTGTGTATCCAGATGAGCGCGGTCTGAAGGTCGGGAAGGTTGTATCGCTTGCGGATGTCTTCCGGTACCGGATCTCCCATCTTGGAGAGCATGCCGCTTGAGAGAACGCGCTCAAGTGCATGAAAAAACCACAGGCTCGTGATGCCGCGGCTCTCCGGGTACACGGGGAATATCCGCGACGGCTCGGCCGGCTTCGTTCCATCAGAAAACATTCCCTCGGGCATCATGCCTGCCGGCACCACTTCGACTTCCGGATTGGTGATGTACGGACGCTCCGCGCTTCCGCCCACGGTGCCGGTGATTTTGACGGCGGTGTCTTGCGCCACGTACGAAGCCATGTACGGCTGGTTGAACCACATCACTTTTACCCGTCCGCTCGAATCTTCGAACCATCCCTCGGTCGCGTTGCGGCGGCTTTTCCAGAGCTTCTTGGCCTTCAGCCCCGACAGCGAACCGAATAGCGTGACCTTTGTTCCGGGTACGAGACTCCTCGCCTGCGCGGAGCCGCCGGCGGTCTCGTAGCGCGAGGGGAAGTGGCGGAGCACGTCCTCGACAGTGGTGATGCCGAGCCGTTTGAGCGCGGAGACCTGCACGGGAGTGAGGCGGAAATGCTTCGTTAGAGCGTCTTTCGGAGACATGGCCGAATCATACACCGAGTTATTCACACCCACTCTTTTTGCAATATTGCGTGCGCCCACGGGGTGCGTACTATATCTGTGTTCAGTGTTACAAAGTAGTTTTTACTGATATGGCATTTTACGACGATGAAGAAAAAGACAAGGAAGACGGCACCGTCAGCGAGGATGCGCTCGGCGAGGTATTGGGTGTGGATGAGGATGCCGACGACGATACGCCAATCGTGCCTCCGGTAGAAGAAGACGAAAAGTGGGAGTGAGGGGGTGCTCGGCGGGACGAATATTTTCCCGTCGCTGTCTGGCACTGCTGTGCCAGCGCTCAATCTCGGCCCCGTCGGGCCTGCGAAGACGGGAAAATATTCGTCCCGCCTCGCTTGAGTCGGAAGAGGGGGCGCGATGTTCCTGACACTATCGCCGCACTCGCTTGGGGTGGTAAAAGGAGTACAATACTTCCCATGCACACCGTGTTTCGATATGTGGGGACAGTCGCCGCGGTGCTGCTTACCGTCTATATCGTGCCCGGCGTCACCATCACCGGCGGGTGGGAGAGCACACTGCTCGCCGCCCTTGTGTGGTCCGTTATTACGATGGTCGTCAGGCCCATGCTTTCCGTCCTTACACTTCCCATCACCATTATCACATTCGGACTGTTCTCGGTTATCCTCAACGCGCTCCTTTTTTGGGGCATGACGCTCGTCGTGCCGGGCTTCTTCGTGGCCGGTTTCGGGGCGGCGCTTCTCGGTGCGCTCGTTCTCTCGATTTTGAGCTGGTTCGTCCATCAGGTTCTCTGAATAGCCATGAACGAACCAATATCCGGACCGGCATTTTTTATAGGCAAGGGTGACGACACGCTCATATCGTTTGGCTCCGGACAGCCAGACATGCCGCCTCCGATTGAGGCGTTCAACATATTAAAAACATACACCCGTTTCAAGTACGGGCTCATTCAGGGGGAAGAGTCACTGCGCGCTGCGCTTACACCGCTATATCCGCAAGCTGCGGCCGAACACTTCGTCATCACCAATGGCGCGTCCGAGGCGATAGATTTGGTTCTGCGCGTCATCTCCAAGCAGGGCGCGAAAGTCCTTCTGCCGCGCCCGTATTACTATTCGTATCCGTTCAATGTGCTGTTTGCCGGCATGGAGCCCGCATACTACGACCTCGACAAGGACGGCAAAATCGATTTTCCGGCGTTCGAGAAAGAGGTAGAGCGGTGTCATGCGGTGCTCATCAACTCGCCATCGAATCCCACGGGTACGGTGCAGGAAGTGGAGACACTCAAAAAGATAGAGGCACTCTGCGAGCGTCTCGGCGTCTGGGTGATTTCCGACGAAGTCTACAAAGACATCATTTATGTGCGCGAAAATTATCTCCTGCAAGGGCCGCGCGTCGTCACCGTCAACTCGTTTTCCAAAACGTACGCCATGTGCGGCCTGCGCGTGGGGTATGTGTACTCGCAGAACAAGGAGCTAGTTGACGGCATCATAGAAATGAAGACCCATACCGCCATGAATACCTCCATCGTCGGGCAGATGATGGCGCTCGCGGCGCTCTCGTCTCCGCGCTCGTACGTCGCCCATAATCTGGAGATGTGGAAGGAGCGTCGCGACCTCATGTACGACGGGATGCTCGAGCTCGGACTCGAGCTCTGGAAACCGGAGGGCGCGTTCTACGTGTTGCCGAAGTTCAAGGATTCGGGGCGCGCGGTCAGTGACTTGTATCACAACTATCAGGTCATCACATACGACGGCACGTGGTTCGGGGCACCCAATCGCATCCGATTCAGCTACGCGCTCGATGCAAGCAAGATTCAGGAAGGCCTGCGCAGGCTGAAAGAGTTTCTCGGCAAGGAGCACGCCTCGTACTGACTATGATAGGCGTGTTCGATTCCGGCTCCGGCGGACTCACCGTACTCAAGGCGATGCGGGACGCGTATCCGTCGATAGACGTCGTGTATTTCGGTGATACCAAAAACGCTCCCTACGGTCTGCGTAGCCGTGAGGAGCTTTCGCGGCTCACTGTCGCGGGCATCGGCTTTCTGCTTGAGCACGGCGCGAGTGCGATTGTGAGTGCGTGCAACAGCGTCTCCGCCTCGCTCGTTCTTTCGCTCTACGAAGTGCTCCCGCTCTCGAACGTCCCGCTCATCGAGATGGTGGGTCCGTGCGTCAACGCCTTCAAGGGTACGAATGCGCGCGTCGCGCTGTGTGCGACCACCGCGACCGTGGAGAGCGGTATGTACCAAAATGCGTTCCACATGATAGGAAAAGACATCATCACCGTTGCGATACCGGAGTTGGCCGGTGCGATAGAAAAAGGCGAGGGCGCTGAGGCGTACGAACGGTATATACGCGCGGCATTCGCACAAGTACCGGCCGATTCATATGACATCTTAATACTCGGGTGCACGCACTACCCGCTCGCTCTCGACGCTTTCCGCCGCTCTCTCCCCGGCAAACCCATCTTCGATCCGGCTAATGCGGTCGCGGAGAGGATTGCGACCCGTCTGTGGCCGCGCGAGATGGGATACGGCAAGACCGATTTCTATATCAGCGCGGAATCCGCGCAGTTCAGGGGGTTTGCCGCAAAACTGTTTCCGGACGGTGCGTACACCGTTACCGTCCTTCCGTAGGAGGCGGTACAAGAAATGAACACGGGGGCCGTCGGCCCCCGTGTTCGCGCACACAGTCGGTTAGCTCTGCTTTGGTTGCTCGCTCGTGCCTCCGGTGAAGTCGGAGATTTTTGCACCGGTGACGCCGAAGAGATAAATAATCTCAAGAATGCCGAGCGTATTGATAAGCAGAAACGCGATAAACCACCACTTGTCGCTGCGCTTCGCCGCACGCCACAGCGCGAGACCCTTCCACAGCAAACTCCATATCACTACTAATATAATCATGGAGCCGAAAGCCGGCGCCACGAAGCCCATCATCCCGAAATCCCCAAAATTTGAATAATTCATATGCCAATAAGTATAGCCCTTTTGCAAGGGCGCACAATGTGGGGGTGCAATAGCACCATCTGGGAGAGTGTATGATGGTAGGGTGTCGGAGATACATTAATAAAAGGCACTCATTACATACAGTATGAAAAAAACAGCAACAGTGATTATCAGCTCCGCGCTCGGCATGTCGCTTCTTGCGGTTGCGCCGGTATTTGCGCAACAGGGTCCACAGCAAGACGGCAATCAGGGACCGCGCCCCGGCGTGATGCGGATTTGGGGACATCGCGGAGACGACCGGATCCGTGCGGAAATTCGTGCAGATATACGGGCGAACAGGAACACCGACGACAGTACCAATAGAAATGGAAGCGAGAACAACGGCAAACCGCTTCTTCCGGGCATGGTAGACCGCCCGCTTCAAGTGCTCGTGGGTATGGGGCTGGTGCAAGGCAAGGGGCAAATGATAGGGCGCTCGGTCGGCGGCAAGGTGACCGCCGTGAGCGCGCCGAATTTCACGCTTGAATTGCCTCGCGTGGGCGACAAGGCAACGACGACGGTCACCGTCACGACGAATGCATCCACTACTTTCCTGCTCGGCAAAAATAGCGCTTCGATAAGCGATGTTGCGGTCGGCGGGTTCGCGCTCGTCGCAGGACCGTTCGCAAGCTCGACGCAGACCATCACGGCGCTACGCGTGAATCTCTCCACCTCTACACCCCCGCGCGGTCAGGAGGTGCGCATCGAGGTACGAGAGGCGGTCGCTGAGCGTCTCGAGAACAGATTCGGCACTTCGGCGCCGCGGGGATTCGTTCGGGAAGTAGTGGACTCAGTTTTTCAAGGTTTCGCACGCTTCTTCGGGCGATAACCTCGTAACACAGAATTGCAAACAACAGCGGCCCGCATATGCGGGCCGCTACGATGTTCGATGTCTGAGAATTAATGCACGTATTTTATGGGAAGAAGCCGGCACTGGATTTTATAGGCCACATGGGGCACTCTTGCCTGTAGGAAGACCTTTCACTTGCTTTCTTCCAGAGATAGGGGAGCTAGCCCATGTTGCGACTCCTTGAGGTTGTATACGTTTTCGCACGGCACTTGCTGTTTCATTGGTTGAGATCTGAATTGCGTCGCAAGCATTTTGCCGAGCGATTGCGCATGACGCTTGAGCGTCTCGGACCAGTCTACACCAAGCTCGGTCAGTTCTTCGCCGCACGCGATATTCCCGAGGCAATCAAGATCGAGCTTAAGAAACTGTTTGACGGCCAATCTCCGTTGTCGTTCGAGATCATCGAGCCGATTGTTAAAGCGGCTCTCGGCCTCACGCGGCTAGAGGACTACTTTAGCAGCTTCAGTCGCGAGGCGTTCGCCAGTGCCTCCATCGCCCAAATACATATCGCCGAACGTGGCGGTAAGAAGTGTGTGGTGAAAGTCCTTCGTCCGGGCGCCCGCGAATCTGTGCGCAAGGACCTTCGTATCGCAAAATGGCTCGTCTTCTTCGGTGCCCTGTTCTCGCGTCGGATTAAGTACGTTCGGGTTGCGGGGGCGGTCAGCCAGATCGAGTCGTGGCTGCTAAGAGAAACTGACTTCCGCATCGAGGCCAAGAATGCGCGCCTGTTCCAGGTTGGGTACGCAGGCGTCGATTGCATTGTCATTCCCGAAGTCATCTTCGATTCCGAAGAAGTGCTCATTGAGGAGTTTCTGGAGGCAGGCGTCCCGTGCCACAAGTGGGATGAGCGTCTCGTGGGGCAAGGATATGACGCAAGGCTCTCAATCCGTAATCTGCTCACGCACACATTCGGTCCGCCGTTCAGAGGCATTCCGGTGCCTATCCACGGCGACCCGCATCCTGCAAACATTCTGATTCTGCCAAAGGGCAAGGCCGCGTTCGTTGATTTCGGACTCGTGGGCGAGATATCGGAAGCCGATCTGGGTCTCTTCAACGCAGTGGTCTTTGCCGTCTATGCGCAAAATGCCAAGCTGACGGCGGAAGCGCTTATGATGTTGGGCGGTAATCCATTGCGTAGCGAAGCGAAACAGCTTGCTTTCGAGCGGGATGTCGCGCGGTACGTGAGAGCGTGTCAGACGCAACCGTTTGACTACTGGCTGCTTGAACTCGGGGAAATCGTGATTCGGCATAATATCCCGACACCCGAAGTCTTCACGCTCATCTGCCGCTTCGGTATCTTGGGGAATGCGATTACCCAGATGTTCTTTCCCGGCTGGTCGACTATTGATCTGGTCGGTAGGGAAATCGAAATGGGCATGCTGTATCAACTATTCGACCGAATACGGCATCTCGAACCTTCTGCATTGTTGCCTGTCGCTTACAGCGCAGTGATGCGGATTGAACGGGCACCGCTCGATGCTGCGAAGTTCATTGAGCACCCCGTCGCGACCATTGCTGAGATACTTGAAACACTGTTTGGGCCCATACGCAAAACTGCGTGAGCGGGCTCCAAACGAATGCCTCCGGCCGCAAGCCGGAGGCAAATCTTGTAATCCATTGCTTAAAGAGACAGCATCGTCAGCGCTGCGCCGATGTAGTACGGCCAGATAATGATGGCCAACAGTCCTTTGCCGAGGCTTAGCTGCAAAAAACCGATGGTGAAAAGCCACCCCGCAATCCAGAGCAGCCCAATCGAACTATGCTGCTCAACCTTTATATTGTTCATACAAAAAGTATACACCTACGTTGCGGAGAGGTCCGAAATCCTAAGTTAGTTTTTCTGCGGTTGTTTTTTGCCTCGTATCCAAAATACCCTTCAGCATAGTTGATAGCGTATCTAGCATCTTATATACACTCGGCTCACGTCCCATCCTTTTTCTAATTGCGTCCGAGTAACCGCTCAAGGTGATTTCATGGATACTCTTCAAGACATCCTCCCGGCGTACGTCGAATGCCGGCATAACATGTCTTAGTTTCGATAGAGCAACTGCCCACGCGTCGCGCTCCTCCCGGAGAACTAACTCAGAAACCTCTTCAAATCCCTCCACCCGGGCTTTTCCTGTGAATATCGGGTGAACTCCAATTTCCCCTTGGTATTTTCCCCTCGCCCGCGAGCGTCTCGCCACCTCTCTTTTCGTGAGTTGCTTCTCGCATTCGAGATGCCCGATTTCATGGAACAAAATTAAAAGACTAAGAATGCTGGTCGGTGGACAATACAGCAAGACGTCCTTTGTATATCTTTCCGCGTACGATGAGCGTATCCAGGTGTCATCTGTACTAAAAAGTACGTGCCGTACTGGAAGCCCTGCGAGTTGTATGCTTTTGCCGAAACTTGTTTGAATAGAAAGAGATGTTAGTTTTCGGCACTTCTCCCTCAACTTGACCACCATGGTCTCCGAGGCAAGATGTTCATAACCTTCCATCAAGTCCGAAGGGGAAATTTCGCCGTATATTTTTCGATATTCTTCAATTGCGTCTACAGGAACAGGTTCATATGAAAAAGCGAGCGTTCCTCCTCCCGGCAATTTCACAGTTTCGGTTCCTGAATCGTCGAACTTCAGTTCCGGGAGCAACTCTCTACGAATGCTTTCAGGAAAAGAATGTAACCATGTTTCCGAAGACTGGTCGTCATCTCGATTTGAAAGGGGCTCAAGATGCCGCTCCAGATACTCTCTCATTGGGTCATTATACAGTTTGAATCTGCGGAGAGGGAGGGATTCGAACCCTCGATACGGTTTTACCCGTATAGCGATTTAGCAAACCGCCGCACTAGACCACTATGCGACCTCTCCAGCCAACGCATCGTACTCTAGTTCAGGTATCTCTTCAAATGTTTCGGGTTGTGAGTTCCGACAATAGAGAAATATTTTTTGACATCAGCGATACTGTCAAGTCGTACGTCATAGCCGCTGAGCCTCAAACGGGTTCCGATGGTTCAGCCTAGCAAAACAAAAACGCCCGGACAGGGCGTTTTTGTTTGGTTGGGGAATGCTACTTAATCATCCTTGCCGAGACCAAGGCGGAGACCACCGAAGAGATTCAGGCCATTGCCCTTACCTTCGTGTCCGTCCTTGAAGCTGGCGTTCGCGTTGGCACGAACTTCCGCCCTTGCATTGACCTCATGGTCTTTGCTC
This sequence comes from Candidatus Kaiserbacteria bacterium RIFCSPHIGHO2_02_FULL_55_25, assembly GCA_001781335.1. GTDB lineage: Bacteria > Patescibacteriota > Minisyncoccia > Phycocordibacterales > UBA2100 > UBA10103. The sequence goes on from MFLL01000032.1 coordinate 7,758, forward strand.
TTGCCCTTGCCGCGATTGTTGTCCTCATCTCTATCGGTACGGACGACCACTTTTGTCGCCGTGATGACGGAGCCGTCGGCATTCGGTGTGCCTGAGACCTTGACCTCATCACCCGCTTGGACAGAGGCGAGTGTCGTGGTCGCCGTGCCGTTGACCATAATCGTCGTCGAGGCGTTGGTCTGCACGGTGATGGAACGGTCGCCCTTCTTGATGACGAATGAGCCGCCCGCGCTATTCACGCTCGAGACTTTCCCGCCGATGACGTGTCTGAAGGGGAATAATGGAGTGAGGTCACGGATTTTGCTGGCCGCGACGGTGAACGGAGAGGTGGTGCCCGTAAGCGCGCCCTTGAAGCTCACCTTATCGCCGATAGTGATGCCGGTCGTCGAAGCATTCGCCGTACCGTTGCCGGAGACCTTGGTCGTCGCCGAGATGTTCACAATCCAGCTGAGGATCGTATTGCCGAGGGTGGTAACGGCGTTGACGACACCGTTGCTTACCGCGGTCACATCCGCGCCGATGACGCGCACGATACCGTTGGGACTGATAATAACGCCCGTGGTGCTCGACGCATTCAGCGTCGCGGCGCTCGCCGCAAACGGCATAAGCACGAAAGCAGCCGTAAGAGCGGCAGAACCGATAGTCGAATTCATTTTGTTCATAGTGTTTTCTTTAGTCTGCTAATTAATCGCGGGTTTGCGCCCGCATAGGTGAAGACGTGGCAGCCGCAGAAACCTTACATCACTCACAATGCTGCACAGCACTTCCGTTCGTTCGGGGAGCAGGATAGTATGGGCAGGCCATCGGTTGTGCATGTACGTAAGAAAGCGGGCTCCGATACGTCTCAACTAACAGGCGGAATAATGAAATCTTCACAGGAGAAAGCGTTTCTCGAAGCGTTCGAAGCGCACGCAGACGCGCTGTTTCGTCATGCATTCTTCCGCGTGAGCGACCGCGAAAAAGCGTACGACCTTACGCAAGACACCTATCTCAAGGCATGGGACTATGTCGTACAGGGAGGTGAGGTGAGGCAGTACAAAAGTTTTCTCTACCGCATTTTGCACAACCTCATCGTCGACTCGTACCGCAAGAAGTCCTCGCGCTCACTCGACGAACTTCTGGAGAACGAGGCTACGGCCGCGGCCACGGAAGCACTTCTTTCCGAAGGGAGCGTGCGCGAAGTAGAGGAGAGCATGGACGAATCAATGCTTGTAGTAAAAATCCGCGAACGCATTCCCGAATTGCCCGAACACTATCGCGACGTGCTCACGCTCCGTTTCATCGACGGATTGGGCACCGGCGAGATTGCGGAGATGACTGGTGTATCGGAGAATGTCGTGTCGGTGCGCATTCACCGCGGTATCGCGAAGCTCAAAACAATCTGCAACACACAATAAATATATGGACGACAAATTTCACACATATCTGAAAAAAGCGGGAGATGAAGTCACGCTCTCTCCAAGCGAGCACGCGCGCATGCGCGGCGTTTTGAACGCATACATGGAAATGAAACCCATCCGCTCCGCTTCGCGCGCCTCGGTGTGGAGCACGCAATGGTTCTTCTCAATGCGGCCGCCTGCCGCGACGCTCGTGCTCGCGCTCTTCGTTTCTTCAGCCGGTGTTTCTTATGCCGCCGAAGGCGCGCTTCCGGGCGACACACTCTATACCGTAAAAGTGAGTGTCAACGAACCTATTGCCGGAGCGCTTGCGGTCACGAGTTCGGCGAAAGCGGAATGGGCGATGAGGGTCGCGGGTGAACGCATCAAAGAGGCGGCCACACTTGCCGCCGAGGGGCGTTTGAGCACCGAGACCCAAGATGAGTTACAGACGAGTTTCGAGACGTACTCGGCGCTGGCGATACAACATATAGATGAGGAAGCCGATGCGAACCCTGACACGGGCGGGCAGAGTGCGGTACGTTTTGAGGCGAGACTCTCCGAGTACGGGCGCGTGCTCGCCGAAGTCGGCGGTGCAGAATATGCCGCAGATACTCTCGCTTCAGCAATCCGTACTCAGCACGACCGTATCGCCGGAATCCGCACACGCGCCGAAGCGAAAAGTGCCACGATAGCCTCATCCGGGAACGCGGCGGTCGCGGCTTCCCGTATGCGCGACGCGGCCAAGCACCAACTCGATGATTCAGTAAGTCTCGCGCTCCATACCGCCGAGTCCTTTTCGTCGTCCTCCGCGGACGTGCTCGAACGTGAGCTTCAGGAAGCGGGCACTTCGATTGCTGACGGAGAAAAACTGCTAGGGCGCAATTCGACACAGCAGGAGGCCCTCGAAGCGTTCCGCGGCGCACTTACGAAAGCCGAAAAAATCGGAATCTTTTTGCAGACGAGCTCCGCGATTCACAGGCGCACGGGTCGCATTGTCTCGGAACCGGAACGTACAGGGAAACCTTCGGTCGCATCCAAAGCCGCGGCGAAACTGCAGAACACGCTTACAGCTGGTGAGGGGCCGAGCATAACGGCCACGATGTCCGTTGAACAGGAAACTCAACCCAGCGCGTTTACAAAAAGTTCCGCGACCGGTTCCATAGAGTCGGATACGTCACCGGACTCAAGTCGGCAGGATTCTCCGCGCGACTTTGATTCGAAGAGCGGGAGGGATGAGAACAGAGAAGAAGACTCTGATGGTGAGGACCCTTTGATTCGCATCTCCGCGCCGTCGTCGCTTCTTCCTTAATATTTTCACCCGGTTATGCCCGCGCAAGCGCGAGCAGGGTAACGGTTGCTCCGGCGCGGCGTAGCGGGGTGGCGGCGTTTGCGAGTGTGGCGCCGGTCGTGGCGACGTCGTCAATGAGGAAGACGTGCGTATGTGTGACGAATCCCGCGTCGGGCACTTCGAATGCGCCGGCGACATTTGAAAGTCGTTCAGAGCGCGGCAATTTTGTTTGCTGTTTGGTCGCGCGGCTACGGACGAGCACCTCCGGCGCGAGACGCGCTCTGGTGCCGTCGCGAAATTCCGGCGGGAGCGATTGCAGGACGAGTGCTATCTGGTTGAATCCGCGTTCGCGCGCGCGCGAGGCGTGGAGCGGCACGGGGACGAGCAACATATTCTTTTGCGAGAATTGTTTTGCCGAGGAAATTTCTTCCATCAAGTATTCCGCAAGCACCCCTGCGCACAGGTGCGCGGCCCTTCCGCTGCCGTCATACTTCAGTGATTGAATCAGGTCTTGCACTTCCTGCCTCTGATAATCCATGAGCGTCGTAATTTTTACGCCGAGCAAATCATGCGACGTCGGCATGAGCGGAATATCTTCCGCCGACAAATTCTTTGTGCGTAGAGTACGCGCTCGTGGCGGTAAAATTGCGTCAAATATCATCTCGAATACTTTCCACAAGCGTGACATGGTAAGATTCTCGCATGGATTTATCTCAAAAGAAGTGCGTCGCATGCGAAGGAGGAACTGCGCCTATGAATCGCGCCGAAGCAGAGACACTCGTGAAGCAATTGAACGGGTGGACATTGAGCGGGGACAGACAATGGATATCAAAAGAATTTTCATTCAAGGATTTTGCCGCGGCAATGGCGTTTGCCAACAAAGTTGCGGAGATTGCGGAGGAGGAGGGACATCATCCCGACCTGCAAGTGCGCTGGGGAAAAGTGGTCGTCGAGCTTACGACACATGCCGTCAGGGGATTGTCCGAAAATGACTTCATCCTTGCGGCCAAGCTGGACAAAGTCGAGAGCTAAATAAGGTCAAGACCTTGGAACCAGATCCTTGACGACATCGTATGTCGTTATATTCCCGATACCCGCATCCAAGCCCTCATCGCCGAGGTCGTCCTTTCTTACAACTCACGGTCGTATGATATAAGAAAGTATGTCCAAGAGGTGTCACCTCTTGAACTACTGAAGGGATTGCCGCTCGGAAATCTGACATCACAATTACTCGTCAATATCTATATGAACGAGTTTGACCAGTTTGTGAAGCACCAGCTCAAAGCGAAATATTACGTCCGTTATGCGGACGACTTCATCTTCCTCTCGGCATCAAGGCCCGGCCTTGAAGAAGTGCTGCCTGACATCGAGCATTTCTTGAGATTGAGGTTAAACCTCAATCTGCATCCGGATAAAGTTTCAATCCAAACATTCGCTTCAGGCGTTGATTTCCTCGGCTGGGTGCATTTCCCCGACCACCCTGTGCTGCGCAGTGCGACGAAGCGGAGAATGCTGCGGAATCTTGCCGATGATACGTTCGATGCGCGCGTGGAGTCGTATCGGGGATTGCTGGGGCATGGGAATGCGCACACGCTTGCCACATCGCTACGCTAACACTGCTTCATTGACTTCTCATACGTGACGGGTAAGATGTATTCATTAGTGGCTTCGGCCTCCGAGAGCCCCCGAAAGGGGCTCGATTCGTCCTAAGTTATCTACTTGTTATTCGAAGCGAGATATTCTTGCAGGCTCTCGAGTATCACTTTGAAATCGTCTTCCGATATTACCCCAACTTTGCGCAATAGGCATTTCGTGCTCATGTTTCGGAGTTGGGAAAGGAAGCGGTCGAGCTACCACCTTCATAGCGCACTACCTTAAAGAACTTTCCGGATCGTTCGCGCGAAGTGAGCGGCAACCCCCAAAACATATCCGCATTGAATTTCTTGACCACGAGCGCAGGACGTTCGAATGAAGCGTGTTTGCCGTCCGTCTCAACTCCAACATTGACACCGAGCGTGCACCACCACACTTCGCGCTCGTGGAAAAAAAATAAATCACGTGGTTGTGCCGAAGCATGGATCGCCTTTTTGCGTTCGTTCCAAGTATCAAAATCCTTATTCATGATGCCGACCATTGACCCGTCGTCATATGACCACCCGCCTTTCCCTCGTGATATAATTGTACGAATGGCCTTTTCTTTTGGAGATTTGTTCAAGAGTTTTGGCGGTGCGGGTGCCGAAGCGTCGGTCTTGGGTGTGGATATCGGTGCCGCTTCAATCAAAGTGGTCCAACTGCGCTCTTCGCGCGGCACTGCGATTCTGGAAACCTACGGCGAGATAGCACTCGGCCCGTACGCGAAGATGCCGGTGGGGAAGGTGGTGAAGCTTACGCCCGAAGTGACGGCGCAGGCGCTCAACGACCTCATGAAGGAGGCCAACGTGACGGCGAAGAGCGCCGGCATCGCAATCCCTTTTTCCTCAAGCCTCATCAATGTCATTGACTTACCGAAAGTGGATGCGGAGAGTCTCAAGCGCATCGTGCCGATTGAAGCGCGTAAATATATTCCCGTACCTGTTTCCGAAGTGTCGCTCGACTGGTCGGTCATTCCACAAGACGAGGCACAGCAGGACAGCGCGTTTGACCAGTTACAACAGAAAACGCCTTCTCCGGTGCGCGGACAGGAAGTGCTTCTCGTCGCGATACAAAACAGCACACTCAAAAATTACCAGACCATCATGGAAATCGCGGGACTCACGGCAAACTTCGTGGAGATTGAAATTTTCAGCGTAGTCCGCAGTACCTTGGGTCACGGACTGGCGCCCGTTATGGTGGTGGATCTCGGCGCGGCGACGACAAAAATGTACGTGGTGGAGCGCGGTATCGTGCGGATGACGCACCTCCTGACGCTCGGTGGCCAACAGACGACCGAGGTCTTGATGCGCACAATGAACTGGGAATTCGAAAAAGCGGAGCGCATCAAGCGCGAACGGGGTCTCATCGAGGGGAGTGCGTTCAGCGCCGAAGAGAACGCGCGCATCAAGGAGGCATTGTTATCAACACTCTCTCGTGTGTTTAGCGAGGTCAATCGGGTACTATTGAGCTACGGGCAGCGATACAACAAAAGTGTATCGCAGGTGATTCTCACCGGCGGCGGCGCATCGCTTCCCGGCTTGGCAGAGGTTGCTAGACAGCAGCTCAGCGCTCAGGTCTCCATCGCAGACCCGTTCTCGCGCACCGAGGCACCCGCTTTTTTGGGCAATGTGTTGCGGGAAATCGGCCCTGCCTTCTCGGTACCGGTAGGCCTCGGATTGCGGAAGTTGAAGCACTCTTAAATAGAATATGGACATAGGCACACAACCGTCACTCATACCCCACGACGCTGCGACGGCGGCGCCCATGCCGGGCAAACGCTCCGCCGGCGGTCTTGCCGAAGTCGGTCTCCTCATTTCAATAGTACTGCTTGTCGCCTCCGGGGCGCTTGGCGGGGCAGTGTTCCTGTATGGTCAGTACGCGCAGACGAGCGCGGGGAGCAAAGTCGAACAGCTCCAGCGCGCAAAGCAGGCGTTCGAGCCGTCGCTCATCGAGGAGTTGACGCGGCTCGACGACCGCATGCGCGCCGCCGCCGCGATTCTTTCTGCACACATGGCACCAATCGCATTTTTCGACGCGCTCCAGCAGTCCACCCTTCAGACCGTTTCGTTCCAGACACTCGACCTCGAGGCGAATGACCCGCAGCACATGGTCGTCAAGATGAACGGCGTCGCGGAAGCGGTCAATTCCATCGCTCTGCAGGCCGACCTCTTTTCCAAGAACGGCGTCATCACGAACCCGATTTTTTCCGACATATCGCGACAGCAGGATGGCGTACATTTCGCCCTCAGTGCGAGCGTGAACCCGACGGCCATCAATTACGTACAGCTCATCAACGCCGCCTCCGCCGCCCAGCCGGGGCAGCAGACGCAGCAACCGGCAGGCACACTGTTCTCACCCGCTGTGCAGAGCGCGACTCAGCAACAACCGCAGGGAGCATTACAGCAGCCGTATCAGCCGGCGACGCAGACCGCACAATAATATGATGCGCACCATTTTTTCCGTTTTGTGTCTCCTCGGCGCCGGCGCCGTATTCTTCATGTACACGCAGCCGACGTACGATTCCGTGCAGGCTGAGAACGTGCAGATTGCGCAGTATGATGAGGCGCTCTCGAAAGCTTCCGAACTGCAGCAACTGAAGCAGTCGCTCCTCTCGCGCTACAACACCTTCGACCCCGCCCAGATTGACCGCCTCCAGAAGCTCTTGCCCGACCACGTCGACAACGTCAGACTCATTCTCGATATCGACTCGCTCGCCGGCAAGCACGGCATGGCGCTTCAGAATGTTGTCGTAAGTCAAAATGCTTCTTCAGCAGGTTCCCAGAGTGCGACCGCCATCATCGGAGCCTCGAAACAGCCATACGATTCGCTCACCATCAAGTTCACCACGCAAGGGTCCTACGAGACTTTCCGCCAATTCCTCGCCGCTTTTGAATCGTCGCTACGTATCGTCGACCTCGTTTCCCTCAATATCGCACGCGGGTCCAACAACGCGCAGGGAAACGCGGCGGTGCCGTTGTACACATACAACATCACACTCCGGACCTACTGGCTCAAATAACGCTATGCAATGGATACAACAACATAAGCTCATTTTCACCGTCATTGTCCTCTTGGTCGCCTTTGGCGTGTGGTACGGGCTCTCGCAATCCGCCGCGCCGGCACCTCTCCTTACTACCACATCGGATACGGGCTCGCCCACGGTCGACAGCGCCGACCAGCAGCTCGTGACGACGCTCCTCGCACTGCGCGCGGTCACGCTCAACGGCAGTATATTTAGCGACCCCGCCTTCATGAGTCTGCAGGATTTCAGCACGACAATCGTGCCGGAACCCATCGGACGTGAAAATCCGTTTGCCCCATTACGTTCTACGGCCACCAGCACCCCGGAAAATCCGCACGCGGCGCAACTCTTTGCCCCCAAGAAGTAATATATGGTTGTGACTGCGACTCAATCCGCGGGTTCCGATATTCCCGTGCGCTCGCTCGGTGACACGAAAATACCCTACGATGTTCTGCGGGCGATACCGGAGGAGAGCGCCGAGCATTACCGGATAGCGCCGCTCTCCCTCACGGACGGTATTCTCGAGGTCGGTCTCGTTGACCCCGACAACATTCAGGCGATAGACGCACTCAATTTCATTTCGAAGACGAGCGGCCAGCCGTACAAAATATTCCGCATCGACGAAGCTGATTTCACACGCGTGCTTACGATGTACCGCGGCTTGCGCGGGGAAGTGGAGAAGGCGGTGTCGGACCTTCAGACGGAGAGTTCCGCAAATCCGGTGCCAAAAACCGGCGAAGAGGCGACGACACTCGATCTCGAAGACCCATCCATCGGCGCTGACCAGAAAAAAAGCAACAACATTCAGGAAGACGCGCCTGCGATAAAAATCGTTTCCACAATTTTGCGCTACGCTATCGACGGCAAGGCGTCCGATGTACACATCGAACCGTTGTCCGGCGGCGTGCGTGTGCGCTACCGTGTCGACGGCGAACTGCACACGTCCGTCGTCTTGCCCTTGCAGACGCATCGCGCCATCGTCGCGCGCATCAAGGTGCTTTCGAGCATCCGCCTCGACGAACGCCGCAAACCGCAGGACGGACGTTTCTCGGCCTCCATCGACGGCAGACAGATAGACTTCCGTGTCTCGACGTTCCCGTCGTACAACGGCGAGAAGGTCGTTATTCGTATCCTCGACCGCGAACAGGGATTCATCCCGCTCGACCAAATCGGACTTACCGAGCGCAATCTCAAAATCATGCGCAACGCTATCCGACAACCGCACGGGCTCATTCTCATCTCGGGTCCGACGGGTAGCGGTAAATCAACGACGCTCTACTCGATGCTTAGCGAGCTCGATCGCGAGCACAAAAACGTCCTTTCGCTCGAAGACCCGATTGAATATTTCGTCGACGGCATCATCCAATCGCAGGTGCATCCCGAAATCGGCTACACCTTTGCTTCCGGCTTGCGCACGACACTGCGTCAGGACCCGGATGTCATCATGGTGGGCGAAATCCGCGACGGTGAGACGGCAAAGCTCGCCATTCAGGCCGCGCTCACCGGCCACCTCGTACTCTCGACCATTCACACCAACGACGCCGTCGGCACCGTCGCGCGCCTCATCGACATGGGCGTCGAGCCGTACCTCATTCCGCCCGTGCTTATCGCGAGTATCGCACAGCGTCTCGTGCGCACGTTTGCTCCGGGGGCGGAGAAAGAATTTGAAATATCCGCGAGCGACCGGAAAAATATCGAAACACAACTCGAATCTCTACCCAAAGAATTCCGTTTTGCGGTTCCGAAAGTCGCCTATGAAGCGCAGCGGACGGCGACATCACCCACTGGCATGCGCGGACGTGCGGCGGTCTTCGAGGTGATGGAAATGTCTCCGGCGATAGAGAAAATCGTGCTGGAAAATCCCGTCGAGTCCAAATTGTGGGCGGCTGCCCGTTCGGAAGGCATGCTCACCATGCGCGAGGATGCTATGATAAAGGTGTTCAACAAGAAGGTGCCGTTCTCCGAAGTGAATACGCTAAGCGCCGTGATGCTCGCCGGAGATGATGATGTCGTAACCGCGCCCAAATCGCCCGAGACACCCCAGGTCACCGAAGACACAACCTTATGAGCCACACCGGCAACATTCTTCTCGTGGACGACGACAAATTCCTTCTCGACATGTACAGCATGAAATTCGTACAGGAAGGATACAGCGTGCAGGCGTGTCTTTCGGGACACGACGCTATCGCGGCGCTCAAGACTGGGTTCGTGCCCGACGCGATACTGTTTGACCTCACGATGCCGGAGTGCGACGGTTTTGAATTCCTGCAGATACTCACCAAGGAGGGTCTTGCGAAGACGGCGATCAAGCTCGCGCTGACAAATCAGAGCACCGACGCGGAGAGACAAAAAGCGATTGAGCTTGGCGCCGACCAGTTTCTCGTGAAGGCGACCCTTGTCCCGTCCGAAGTTGTCAACACGGTAAACACTGCACTGTCCGCTCGGAAAGCCGCATAAAGTCAGGCTGGGGCGGATTCTCCGTCGTCCTTGCCTTTTGCAATATATTGTAGTATAATGTCCGTCGCTGATGATTGGCACCCAGACCCCTCAATTCGAACGCTCACTTTCTTCTCTTTGAACGCGCCCTCGGGCGCTTTTTGCGTTTGAGAGCCTTCGCATACATTTCATCGGGAGTGCGGAATCCCAACACATCCATGAAGCGCCGATTCGCTTTCGCTTCGAGCTGTCCGAATGTATAGCGTGAAAATCTGGAAATATCGGAATTCTTTGGAATGTAGCGACGAAGCCACTTGTTGAAGTTCTCAACGCTCGGCTTCTCCCACGGAGAACGGGGATGACAGAAGTAGATCTTCACGTCGAGCTTTTTCTCCAGTCGTTTGTGCTCGAGAAAGAGGATGTCGTTGTCGAACGTGATCGTTTTGATCTCGGGAAATCGTTTCTTCATGCGCACGAGCGCGCGCTCCACATTCCGCACGGAAACGGGAAGTATCATCTCCAAAAACACCTTCCGGATGTTCCGGTCGATGAGAACGAGTCCCAACCCTTTCCCGCTTTTGCCCGAGACAATGAAGTCACCCTCCATGTGACCGAGCCCCTTTCTTTCGTTGACACGCTTGGGTCGTTTGGAGATCATGCGTTTGCCGTCGAGGATGGCTCGCGGAGTTTTTCTGCGATGTTTGCTTTTGAATATCTTCGCGCGATGCGATTCGATGCGCCGTCCGTACACGCTTTTGATATACCGCTTGATGGCGGCGGGAGAGACGTACGCGATGGTTTTCTCAACGGCACGCAGCCTTCCCGCGATCGCATCGGGAGACTGATCGTCGAGTAAATTGGCTTCGACGAACGTTCGCAGATCGGGATCGAGCGCGATCTTCTTGCCAGCTCTCCGACCCTTTCGAGCTCGAATGTATGAAAGGTATTTTGCGTATGTGGCATCGTATATTCTGCGAGCACGCTTTTTCTGGAGCTCGTACCAAATGACGCTCTTTGGACGTTTCAGCGTTGTTGCGATCTCGGCGATCGAATACTTTCGGTCCCGGAGAATCTCGATCTCGCTGCGATCCGCATTGCTAATCCGCCTCCACCTCTTTCTTTTTTCATTACGAAACTATATCGCGCCGTTCGAATCTCAATGAGCGGGCGCAATTCCGCATTTCGGCGGACTCAGAACAGTGCATTCACACCAAAGGAGATGACGCCATGGCAAGGCCCATGTCTGCATCAGGAATGACCGACGGGCAGATCAAGGATTTGCTCAAGAAAGTCGCCGAAGCCGCCCGCAAGCATCGCAAGGATGTCTCGCAAAAGGCCGCGGGACAAGCGCTTGGCGTGCCGAACATCGGCACGATGATGTTCGCGGTCTTCCGGCAACTCGCCGATGCGATGAGCAATCTCATCGTCCATCGCGTGAAAGTCGATCGCACCCGCACGCCCCAACAGGCGCTCGATGCGTGTGGCCGCAAGCAATACGTCAACAGTGAAGTCGTCGCGACTATGCCGGCCGGCAAAGGCAAAAACGTCAGGCTTACATACTTCAAGCCAGACAAATCGGCCTACGACGATAACGGCTTACTGAAGCCGGGCGCGCTCGACGAGGAATACAAGAAACACGGCCTCAAAGCCGATCCGCAAGCGCAGATCGACGACAACGCCGCGAATCCCAACTTCGCCGATAAGACGCCCAACGCTTGTCAGTGGACCGACAAGAACGGCAATCACTGCTACGCCACGTTCTACCGCTGGAATGGCGGGCCGGTCGTGTTCGTCAGCCGCTTCGGGCTCGACTGGGACGGCCGCTGGTCTTTCGCTGGCGTCCCGGACGGATCTTCGGCTTCGGCCGTTTGACCCTTGTTCTGCACTTGGTCACTTTGGCCTCTGCTCTTGTCCTCGCACTGGAAATGTCCTCGCACTTGAAACGGTGCGAGGATATCTTTTTGTTATACTAAATATGGTAGTAGGCGAATCTGCCGCAGATTACGGTTTGCGGCGGCCGAATCCGGGATTTCTCAATCCAGAGCCGCAAAGATCACGGTCGATGTGGGAGCGACTGATAACATCTCTAAAAAACGAAGATACTTCGTGCGATGCGTTAGGGCATTTGAGATGCCGAATACGATACAGCTCGGAGAGTACTCAATGGGCAGTGGAGCAGGCGACGCATCACACAACTGCTACGCCACGTTCAACCGCTGGAATGACGAGCCGAACGTGAACGTCAACCGCAACGAGAACGACTGGAACGACAACTGGTCTTTCGCTGGCGTCCCGAAACTCTCTTCATTTCTCACCCCGCGCCTTTGCGGGGTCGAGTTTCAGGAGCTGTCCCTGCCATCCGCCCAGCATCCTCCCGATTTCATCGACCGGTCCCGAAAGCGCGGCATATTTCTTGTTGTCGAGCGACTTACTTTCCCAGAGGACGAGCAGCAACAGTTTCAGAGTGTCGAATTTCCGTATCGCCATGCGCAAGTACGGTAGTTTCTCCGCTTTCGGCAAAAACGCCGCGGCGGAAATCATTTCCATCACTTCGACGAAGAGCGCGTCTATCTTTGCTCCGATAGTGTATTGGTGAATCTTCGGTAGTTTAGAATGATGTTCATGCCAGAGCAGATAAGCCGACTTAATGCGCTCAAGCACGGGCAAAATCCGCAGGGGGGGGGTACGGCTAGGCGGATTCAATTCACTCATCCATACGAGGATATCATCTCGGTGGAAAACTTGCTCGCGGCGTGGCGGGAGTTCGTGCGTGGCAAGCGGAAGAAAGAAGATGTCCAAGAGTTCCAGTATTGTCTGATGGACAATATTATCGCACTTCACCGCGACCTTGCGGCAGAAACATACAAGCACGGGAGCTATGAGGCGTTCAAAATCAGCGACCCCAAGCCCCGCGACATCCACAAGGCGCTCGTCCGCGACCGCTTGCTTCACCACGCACTCTACCGCAAGCTCTATCCGTTCTTCGACCGCACGTTCATAGCCGATTCGTACTCATGCCGCAAGGGAAAGGGGACGCACCGAGCCATGAACCGCTTCCGTCAGTTTGCATACAAAGTCTCCAAGAACCACACCCGCACCTGCTGGGTACTCAAATGCGACGTCCGCAAGTTCTTCGCGAGCATCGACCACGCAGTCCTTAACGACATCGTATGTCGTTATATTCCCGACAAGCGAATCGTCGCCCTCATCACCGAAGTTGTCGGCAGTTTTCGTTCTGAACATACCCCTTGTTTATCTCATCCGACCGGACGAGATAAACAAGAGAGCCAGACACCGTTAATTGGTCTGCCGCTCGGGAATCTCACGAGCCAACTTCTCGTCAATATCTATATGAACGAGTTCGACCAGTTTGTGAAGCACATGTTGAAAGTGACATACTACGTCCGCTATGCCGATGATTTTGTATTTCTCTCCGCATCAAGACCCGACCTTGATGCGCTGTTGCCTTGCATTCGAGGATTTCTCACCACAAGATTGCGCCTCGCACTACATCCGGACAAAGTATTCATCAAGACGTATGCATCTAGTGTCGATTTCTTGGGTTGGGTACATTTTCCCGACCATCGGGTGCTGCGTACGGCAACAAAACGGCGAATGATGCGAAATCTTGACGATGATACGTTCGATGCGCGCGTGGAGTCGTATCGGGGATTGCTGGGGCATGGGAATGCGAGGAAACTAATTACACAGGTAATTGTGGATAGGCGCTTGGGCGCTTGAAAAACGCGATACACTATAAGGTGATGGAGTACGCCGCAACACTTAAGAAATATATAAACGTCGTTGTACACGAGGGTGCGTCCGATTTGCACTTCTCGACTGGTGCGCATCCGACCGTGCGCGTTGCGGGCGCACTTACGCCGATGCTCAAAGAAGACGTACTCAAACCGGAAGACACACTCGGTTTCCTGCATGTGATGCTGAAGCCTGAACAGGAGAAGCGATTCCTCGCCGAGCAGGAAGTTGATTTTGCATACGAGACCGACGACGGATTCCGTTTCCGCGGCAACGCGTTCTATCAGCGCGGCTCCGTCTCGATTGCACTGCGCCTCATACCGAAGGTCATCCGCACCATAGCCGAACTCAACCTGCCCGAAGTCCTGACCAGCTTTGCCCGTCGCTCGCAGGGATTTTTCCTCGTCGTCGGTCCGGTGGGGCAGGGGAAGACCACGACACTCGCGGCGCTCATTGAGCTCATCAATACCGAGCGCATGGAGCACATCGTGACCATCGAAGACCCGATTGAGTATGTCTTCGAGCCGAAGCAGTCGCTCATCGACCAGCGCGAGGTGCGCATCGACACAAAAGACTTCTCGACCGCGCTCACCTCGGCCTTCCGTCAGGATATCGACGTGCTTCTCGTCGGCGAAATGCGCGACCCGGAGACGACCGCCGCCGCCGTGACTGCCGCCGAGACCGGCCACCTCGTCCTCTCGACCTTGCACACCAACAACGCCGCACAGACCATCGACCGTATCATCGACATTTTCTCCGCCGGCCAGCAGGAGCAGATACGTCTGCAGCTCGCGGCCTCTCTCGCCGGTATTTTCTCCCAGCGTCTCGTTCCACGCGTATCAGGCGGTCTCATCCCTGTGTGCGAGCTCCTCGTCAACAACAAGGCGGTGGGGAACCTCATCCGTGAGAAGCGCACGCATGAGATACAGACCGTCATTGAGACGGGAATGCAGGACGGCATGATAGACATGAACCGTTCGCTCGCGGAGCTGGTCGCCCGCGGTGAGATAACTACCGAAACCGCCTATCAGTATTCACTGAATCCCAACGTGCTCGATAAACTTCTCTAGTCATGGCTGTATTCAATTACACCGCACTGGATAGCGACGGTCACGAGCGGCAGGGCACCATCGACGCGGTGTCAATGGACGTCGCCATCACCGCACTGCAGCGTCGCGGACTCGTCGTCTCGTTCGTCGCACCCGTGGAGAAATCCATGTTCGGCGGCAGCATATCGTTCTTCGACCGCGTCACCAATGCCGACGTCGTGATGTTGAGCCGTCAGATTACGACGCTGTTCGAAGCGCAGGTATCCGCTTTGCGCGCCTTCAGGCTGCTCGCGGCCGAGGCCCGCACGCCGACTCTCGCCGAGAAACTCACCGAAATAGGCAACGACATCCAGAGCGGCAGCTCTATCTCCGCCGCACTCTCGAGACATCCGAAAATCTTCTCGGCTTTCTATGTCAACATGGTGCGCTCCGGTGAGGAGTCGGGAAAGCTCGATGAGACGTTCTCCTTTCTTGCCGATTACCTCGACCGTAACTACGAAATAACGCAAAAAGCCAAAAACGCGCTCATCTATCCGGCGTTCATCATGGGTACGTTTATCACGGTGATGGGTCTCATGATGACGCTCGTCATTCCGCGTCTTGCCGACATGCTCAGCGGCTCCGGACAGGCGATTCCTATCTATACTCGTGCGGTCATCGGTGCGAGCACCTTTTTGCAGCACTACATAGTGCTCATTCTCATAGTGCTGGGTCTCGGCGGCGTCTTTTTGATCCGGTACAGACGCACCAAGCAGGGTGCCGAACTCTTCTCGCGCGCACGGCTCGAACTTCCGGTCATCGGCGGCATCTATCAGAAGATTTATCTCTCCCGCATCGCCGACAACCTCTCGACGATGCTCCGGAGCGGTATTCAGGTACTACGCGGGCTCGAAATCACCTCGAACGTCGTCGAAGACCCGACTTATGAGAAGGTGCTCAACGATGCCGCGACCGACGTGAAAGCTGGTCTCCCGGTCTCCGAGGCATTGCGTAAACACAACGAGATTCCGGGCATCATGGTCGCAATGATGAAGATAGGCGAAGAGACAGGCAACATGGGTACGATTCTCGAGACAATGGCGCGCTACTACCGGCGCGAGGTGAACAACGCCGTCGACACCATGGTCGACCTCATCGAGCCGATCATGATTGTGGCACTTGCGGTGGGTGTATCCGTACTGCTCGCCTCCGTGCTTATCCCGATCTACAACCTCGCGTCGAGCTTTTAACAGGTAGTAGTATTTAGTACGTAGAACGTAGAAAATACGATACTTGATTCATCCGGAACATCTTCTCTACGAACTACGTTCTACGCCCTATAAACTGCCCGGTGGTTATCCACACAACAGGTGCGTTTTGGGAGGGAGGGGTATACAATGAGCGTACTTATTAGAGCAAACGTGAAATGCAATTATATGATGCAATTTATTCGACGTGACCATACATCTGCGCGCGGCTTCACACTGATTGAGCTTCTGGTGGTCATTGCGATCATCGGTATCCTCTCCTCGGTGGTGTTGGCCAGCCTCAATTCAGCGAGGCAGAAAGGCCGTGACGCCAAGCGTATCTCCGACGTCAAACAGCTTCAGCTCGCGCTCGAGCTCTACTACGATGCCAACAGCAAGTACCCCGCAGCTATCAGCGGGACGCAGTTGACGGCGCCCGGCTATATCGCCGTCGTTCCGAAAGACCCGACGGGCAATACCGACTACTCGTACACGCCGTACGAAGTCACCGGTGCCACCGGTATCTGCAGTAGCTACCACCTCGGCGCTTCGCTCGAGGTCTCCACCAACTCCGTGCTCTCCTCGGACTCCGACGTAGTCGCGGTGCCGACCGGCTACTCTATCTGCTCCGGAGGTCCGGCGGCCGACTTCAGCGGTGCCGATGCTCTGCCTGCCGGCGCGCCGTCTCCTGCGGTGCGCTGTGCCACCGGTGATGCAGGTACCGCCTGTTTCGACGCGAAGTCGTAATCTCGGCCAACTGGTTGCTTGAACTCCCCGAAAATGCGGGGAGTTCTTGCTATACTAAGTGAAATGCTGGACGCGCTCATCTTCGGGCTTTTCGGTCTCATTGTGGGGAGCTTTCTCAATGTGGTCATTGTACGGCGCGGGGGGAAGAGTCTCGGCGGCAGAAGCGCCTGTATGTCGTGCGGCGTACAAATCCGCTGGTACGACAATATCCCGCTGCTTTCGTGGCTTGTGTTGCGGGGCCGGTGCCGCTCCTGCGGGAGCCGCATATCTGTCCAGTATCCGCTGGTGGAGACGGGAACTGCCTGCCTCTTTGCGCTCTCGGGAGCGGCACCGATAGAGCTTCTGCCGCGTATCGGCGCGCTGCCGATACTCGCGCTCCTGCTTATGATAACGGTCTACGACCTCCGCCACACCATCATTCCGGACGAATGGGTGTATCTGCTTGCCGCTCTCGCGCTTGTATACCAATTCACCTTTCCCGCTCCGGTCGGGTTCGGAACGGCTCTCCTTCTCTTGGCCGGCCCCGCCGCGGCGTTGCCGCTTTTTTTGTTGTGGCTGTTCTCGAAGGGCGCGTGGATGGGACTCGGAGATCCGAAGCTCGCGCTCGGGGTAGGCTGGCTTCTGGGGCCGCTCTGGGGAGTGTGGGCGGTCTTTTTTTCTTTCATCGTCGGCGCGTTTGTGAGCGTCTTCATCCTGCTGCCGTTGCCGCACATCATGCGGTTTGCAAGCGAAACGGGGATAGCGCGATTGAACAGACAGTCAGCGCGATTTACAATGAAGAGCGAAGTGCCGTTCGGACCGTTCCTTGTCGGGAGCTGCATATTCGTATGGTTTTCACTGCTCTACCACATACCACTGCCGCTATGACGTCACACATTAAAACGCGCGCTTTCACGCTCATTGAACTGCTGGTCGTAACCGGCATTATCGCGATAATTTCCGGACTCGTGCTCGTCAACAACAACAAATTCGGCGGGGCGGTACTCTTGGAGAATCTCGCATACGACATGGCGCTCTCTCTCCGGCAGGCGCAGGTGTACGGTATTTCGGTACAGCGATTCAACGGTGCGTTCGGTGCGGCCTATGGAGTGCACTTCACGCAGAGCGCCGGCGGTGCGCAGTCCATCTATGTGCTTTTTGCCGACGCCATAAATAAAAACGGTGTCTATGACTCCGGAGAGCTCGTCCAGTCAACGCAAGTGGCGCAAGGGTATACCATCAGCAATCTCTGCGCGAATGCGACAGGGAGCGAGATATGCACGGCGGCGTCGGCTCTCGACATCACGTTCCAGCGTCCGGAACCCGATGCATTTATCCGGATATCCGGAGCCGGCAGTCTCTATGAGTCCGCCACCATCACGGTGAGTTCGCCGCGCGGCGACACGAGACGGATTATTGTGTATGCAAACGGGCAGATATCGGTTCAATAATATGCAGGGAACAGGGAATAGGTTTCAGGGAGTAGAAAAAGCAATACGCACGATGTTCGAAGTGCGTCCCCATTCCCTAGTCCCTAGTCCCTATAACCCATCCCGCGGCTTCACGCTCATCGAGATGATTGTCTCGGTCGGCTTGTTTGCGGTCGTGATGCTTATTTGCGTGGCCGCGCTCCTCTCTCTCGTGGACGCCAACAAGAAGGCGCAGGCCATCCAGTCGGTCATGAACAACCTCAACGTCGCAGTCGACGGCATGGTACGTTCGGTTCGCATGGGTACCAACTATCATTGCGGTACAGATCTGTCAGTCACATCTGGTTTGCCGTCACCTCGCGACTGCGTATATCCCGGCGAGTCGTTTTTCCAGTTCGAGCCGTTCCGTGATTGCTCGGCGCAAGGCACGAGCTGTGACTCGAACGGGAACGTGCCGCCGACCTCGTATTACTACCAAGTTGACACCATCGGCGGTAAGGCCGTCGGGCGGCTTTACCGTTCGACAGATGGTTTGCAGGGCATAGCCATTACCGCTCCGGAGGTTTCCATCGATAGCGTGAAGTTTTTCGTGACAGGTTCGTGCCCCGCCCGAACAGGGTATTCGTGCACACCGGACGACGTACAACCGAAAGTGCTTATGGACATTAAGGGAAGGGCAGGTGCTACGAAAGCGACGATACATACCACGTTCCACATACAAGCCACCGCCGTACAGCGTGTACTCGATATATGACAATACAGGGACTAGGGACTAGGTTACAGGGAATAGTGGGCAAAATCCGCAATCGGACACATTTGAACTATAACCTAAAACCTAACACCTATAACCTGCGTTCCGGTTTTACTCTCATCGAGACGCTCGTCGCCATTTCGCTGCTCTCAATAGCCATCGTTGCGCCGATGTCGCTCACGTCGCAGAGCCTCACCGCCGCATTCTACGCACGCGACCAGGTGACTGCGTTCAACCTCGCTCAGGAAGGTCTCGAGGCCGTCCGCGCGTTCCGAGACGGTCAGGTGTTGCAGATATCACAAAACGCGAGTGCCGCCGGCATCAACCTGTTCGGTGTCGAAGGGGCGGGTATTCCCGTCAACCAGAACTTCATCATCGACTCGCGTATCACGGATCTCTCCCAATCCATGACGACATGCGGGCAGGCCGGCTGCCCGTATCTTCAGGTGGACGGCACCGCTACTCTCTACGGCTACGACCCGCAGTGGATTCCGACGTACTTCAAGCGCATCCTCCACGCGTGTTACATCCAACCGACCCAAACATATACCTGCAACTCGACGCCGTCGGACGAGATGCGCGTGACAGTGACGGTCACGTGGCCGACAGCGGCACAGCAGACACGCTCGTTCACCATCTACGACGATCTGTACCGGTGGGTAAATGACGGCTCCGCCGCGCAATAATATGAAGAAGCTTGTAGCCAGTAGCCTGCAGCCGGTAATCAGAGAGATAAGAGCGGCCTTTTTGCGTTTGCTACCGGCTACCGGCTATCGGCTACCGGCTCAAAAGGGATTCACCCTGCTGCTCGCGGCGCTGGTCTCGTCGATAGTGCTCTCGCTCGGGAGCTCGATATTTCTTATCGCGCAGAAGCAGGTCATCCTCTCATCCTTGAGCCGCGACTCGCAGTTTGCCTTCTATGCGGCGGACACGGGAGCGGAATGTGCGCTCTATTGGGATTTGCGGTTCAACGCGTTTTCCACCACGACACCCGCGACGGCACCAATATGCGACGGCAAACTCCTGAACGCACCCGCACCGGCACAGGGAACGGAACTTCCGTATACGGTCGCATTCAACCTCAATCTCTTCGTCAACGGGGACGGTGTTGCGGGCACTTCGGACGACAGGGGGTACTGTACCTATGTGACGGTCACCAAAGGCGACTCCAATCCGTTCACTGTTATTCATGCCGACGGGTATTCGACGTCATGCGAGGCGACGACGACGAGTGCGAGGACACTCCAACGTTCCGTAGAGCTCCATTATTAATCCGAGCTGTCAGCTTGCAGCTGGTAGCTTACAGCACGAACAAAAACACTTTGCTTCTGCAAGCTGCAAGCTATAAGCTACAAGCTATGACGGTTCCGAAAGACGTTCGCACGCACTACGAAAAGCTTAAAGCCACGGTAAATCGCTACCGCACCCTCTACCACGTGTACGACAAAGAGGAGATATCGCAGGAAGCGCTGGATTCACTCAAGCACGAGCTCACCGGACTCGAGGCGAAGTATCCGGAACTCATCGCGCCCGATTCGCCGTCGCAGCGTGTCGGCGGCAAGCCGTTGCCGGGATTCAAGAAAATCCGCCACACCGTCGCGCAGTGGTCGTTCAATGACGCGTTCTCTTCGGATGAACTGCGCGAATTCGACGCGCGCGTGAAGCGTTTTCTGAAGTCTGCGGGAGAGAGTGCGCGTCCGACGTATGTGTGCGAGCTCAAGATAGACGGCCTCAAAATAGTGTTCACGTACGAAAAGGGAATACTGAAAACCGCGGCGACACGCGGTGACGGGGTCGTGGGCGAGGATGTCACGCAAAACATCAAAACGATAGAGAGCGTACCGCTCGTGCTTTCGCGCCCCATAGACATCGTCGTCGAGGGGGAGGTGTGGATGAGCTCAAAGAATCTGGAGAGCTTGAACAAGGCGCAGGAAAAAGCGGGCAAACCCCTCTACGCCAATCCGCGCAATGTTGCGGCCGGCTCCATCCGTCAGCTCGACCCGGCGGTAGCCGCATCGCGCAAACTCGATGTGTTTATATACGATGTCGCGCAGACATCCGAGAAAATGCCCCTCACGCAGTCCGAAGAACTCGATTACCTGCGCGAGCTCGGTTTCAAGGTGAATCCGAATCACGTCGTCGCAAAGAATATAGCTGAAGCGGTGGATTTCTGGGAGAAATGGAAGGGGAAGGGCCGGCATCAGGAGTATTGGATAGACGGCATCGTCGTGAAGGTCAATGAGCGCGAATTGCAGGAGAAACTCGGTTACACCGGCAAGGCGCCCCGCTTTACGATTGCGTTCAAATTTCCCGCAGAGCAGGTCACGACTACCGTCGAAGATATCGTCTTGCAGGTGGGGCGCACTGGCGTGCTCACGCCTGTCGCGCATCTGAAACCGGTTTCGGTCGCTGGTTCGATCGTTAGCCGTGCGACGCTCCACAACGAAGACGAAATCAAGCGGCTAGACGTGCGCATCGGCGATACCGTCATTCTGCAAAAAGCCGGCGATGTGATTCCCGACATTGTCCGCACGCTTACCGAGCTACGTACGGGGAAAGAGCGGGAATTCAAATGGCCGGCATATGTCGAGGAGTGCGGCGGCGACGGCCGCATCGAGCGCGTGCCGGGCACTGCCGCGTGGCGCTGTGTGAACAAGAATTCTTTTGCGGTCATCCGCCGCCGTTTTCACAATTTTGTGGGCAAGCACGCGCTCGATATCGAGGGGTTCGGACCTGCCACTGTGGACCAACTGCTCGAAAAGGGTCTCGTCCAGCACTACGACGAGCTTTTTACACTGACCGAAGGCGACCTGCTCACGCTCGAAGGCTTTGCCGATATCTCTGCCAAGAAACTCGTCGCGTCTATCCAAAAAGCCCACCGCGTCGAGTTTGCGCGGCTTCTCGTCGGGCTCTCCGTTCCGCAGGTGGGGGAGGAGACTGCGATACTGCTTGCCGATAAATTTCGTACGATAGATGCACTTGCAAAAGCGACTGAAGTGGAGTTGTCGGAGATAAACGGCATTGGCCCTGTCGTCGCCAAGGATGTCGTCGAATGGTTCGCCGAGAAGCGGCACCAGACCCTCGTCGCGCGGCTCAAAGAAGTGCTGACAATCGTTGCGCCTGCAAAGGTACCGGTCGCAAAGAAAAAACTTGAGGGGAAAACATTTGTGCTCACCGGCAGTCTCGAAACTATGTCGCGCGATGAAGCAAAAGCCAAAATCCGCCGCTTAGGTGGCGATGTCTCCGGCTCGGTCTCAAAGAAAACATCGTACGTGGTCGCGGGGGAAGAAGCCGGTTCCAAGCTCGACAAGGCTCGCAGCCTAGGCGTCACCATTCTCACCGAACAGAAATTCCTCGATGTATTGAAAAATTACTAACAATCCCGATATACACTAAAGCTATGCTATAGCGTATGCTTAGTGTATGGGGATGCTGGAAGAGTCGGGAAAGTGAAAGACGAAAAGAAGGAATGTAAAGTCGTTGATTCTCGGCACTATAGGTATTGCCGGCATGCTTGGTGTCGCGATGGTGGCACCGAACATACTGGGTGCAATGGGCAAACTTGGCTTATTGCCGGGGAGACGACAGAAAGAAATAGTGAATCGCGCTCGCGACAGGCTGATTGTTCAAGGGCTTTTGAAACGCGAGAACGGATTCTTGCGTCTCACACCAAAAGGGAAGGCCGCCATTCGCACCTTGGAAATCCGCGGGTTCGAGATTGCGCAGCCGAGGCGATGGGACGGCAAGTGGCGGGTTCTCATTTTTGATATTCCAGAATATCGGAAGAGTCTTCGCGACAAAGTCCGTCGTACGCTCGAAACGATCGGGTTTGTTCGTCTGCAAGACAGTGTGTGGGTGTATCCGCACGACTGCGAAGACTTCGTGGCGCTTCTGAAGGCTGATTTCAAGATTGGCAAAGACATGCTCTATATGATTGTGGAAGAATTGGAAAGTGACAGGCATTTGAAAAGTCATTTCGGCATACACTAAAGCTACGCTATAGCGTAGGCTTAGTGTATATGGGGGAGTTGGAGGAGGGATATAATTAAGAACAAGAATGGATCGGTATCCAAAAAGACCTCGTAAGTCGTTTCGGGTGAAGAGGCGGGCTCCAAGCTCGACAAGGCCCGCGAATTGGGAATTGAAATCTTGGGAGAAGAGAGGTTTTTACAAATATTGACAAAGTCATAATTCGTGCAATAATGTCGCTCACGACTGCAATCACGGAGGGATTGTCATGAGTGCAGCGAGCGCCGATGCGTTAAAAGAGCATCGGAATACAGTGAGTCCTTGGAACGCGTGGGGGGATTTGGAGATTAAGCTTTCCGACAAAGCTAATCCCAAGGCTATTCCAAAACGGGCGAAACGAGTGGGTGATCTGTTCACCTTCCACGGCAGTCTTAAGTCGCCGTATTCGCACGTTGACGCCATGTTGGCGTTTACGTTTGAATCGCTCGAAAACCCGTTCACGTTGGACCAAGGCCACGTCGAGTACGTCATTTGCGATGGCCGTCTCCTTTGGGTTAACGACGACTATCGGCCCAAGTGACGACGCAAATGTACAGATTCGAGATTCAATACAGAGGGCGGGCATCCAGCGCGGTGCCCGCCATGAATCTTTTTATATTTGACCCGATAGGCTCATTAGTGCAGAGTGCCGCTAGTTTTGGAGGGATGCGCTATGCCCATACTCGAAACTGACGGCAAACGCGTCGTCATTGTGCGCGGTCGCTTGTACGGAGAATGGACTCTTCTGGATTTTAGCTACAACCATCCGGGCGCACAGTTCGGCAAGCACCTATTCACGTTCGAACGTTCGGGGCATGTTCTCCATGTTTCCGACGTCAACTGGTCGGGCGACAAGATGCCTTGTATGTTTGAAGGGCGTTGGATTCCATGCCCCAAGGAATTGAGGGATTTTGGGAACCGACATTCTCGCGTAATTTACGAAATCGTTCCTGTATCGTTGAAACCGCTCGTGGAGGCGCCGGAAGGCTGACTCCCGCGGGCGGTCTTCTGTTTGGGACGTTTTTCTTGTACTATTCGGCCATGACTGTCGATGTGAACGCACTCGCAAAGCTCGCACGGCTTGAAGTCTCAGCAGAGGAGGCTGCGAGGCTTGAGAAGGAGATACCCGATATTTTGAAATTTGTTGAAACGATACAGAAAGCGGATGTTTCTGGTGTGTCGGAAGTGAAGAGCTTGCGCAATGTCATGCGTGCGGATGAAAACCCAATCGAGAGCGGGACGTACACGGAAGTGCTTTTGAAGGCGGCACCGACGCGAGAAGGCGACAGAGTGTCCGTGAAGCAGGTCATTTCACGCAAGAAATAACATGGACCTTTCTACACTCACTATCAAAGAGGCGCGTCGCGCACTCGATGTCAAGGAATATTCCGCACTCGATTTGACCAATGCCTATCTCGACGCCATTGCGGGGAAGGACAAAGAAATCCACGCGTATCTCGAAGTGTGGGCCGATTCTGCGCGCGAGGAGGCGAAGGCTGCTGACGCTGTGATTGCGAAAGGGGGGTCGCAGCCGCTCACGGGAATCCCGCTCGCAATAAAAGACAATATGCTCATCGAGGGCCGGCGGGTAAGTTCGGGTTCCAAAATCCTTGAGAATTATGTCGCCTCGTATGATGCGACCGTTATACGGAAGCTCAAAGAGCAAAATGTCGTTTTCCTTGGGCGCACAAATATGGATGAGTTCGCGCTCGGCAGTTCGACGGAGAATTCCGCATATGGCCCGACGAAAAATCCGCACGACACCTCACGCGTTCCCGGCGGGACGTCTGGAGGCTCGACTGCTGCAGTTGCGGCAGGTATGGCGCTCGGGGCGCTCGGCTCCGATACGGGCGGCTCCATCCGCCAGCCGTCGGCGCTCTGCGGTGTTGTCGGGATAAAGCCCACCTATGGCGCGGTATCACGCTTCGGGCTGATTGCGGCCGCATCGTCGCTCGACCAAATCGGCTCCATCGGGAAGACTGTTGCGGACACGAAAGTTATTCTCGACTCTATTCAGGGCCACGACGCGAACGACAGTACGTCGCTTCCGGACAGCTTCTTTGCAAACAAAAAGCCGGTACGCAAAGTGCTCGGCGTACCGCGCGCGTTTTTGGGGAAGGGGATGGAGCCCGACATGCTCGCCGCTTTCGAAAACTCTCTCACCGCGCTTTCACAAAAAGGATACACACTCGTCGATATCGAATTGCCCGCTTTGGATTACGCGCTTGCCGTGTACTACATCATCAATCCAGCCGAAGTCTCGACGAATCTCGCGCGACTCGACGGCATCCGGTACGGCCTCTCCGTCCCCGCCGATACAATAGCCGAAGTGTATTCAAAAACGCGCGCACAAGGATTCGGAACCGAAACGCGGCGTCGTATTCTCACGGGGACGTTCGTTCTCTCTGCAGGGTACGCCGATGCGTACTACAGAAAGGCCCGTGCAGTACGCGAACTCATTCGTGCCGACTTCGCCAAAGCATTCGAATCAGTTGACGCTATTGCGCTTCCGGTAAGCCCTATCGCTCCGTGGAAATTCGGTGAGAAGGCCGACCCTGTCGCTATGTATGCCGCGGACATTTTCACTGTGCCGGTCAGTCTCGCCGGCGTGCCGGCCATCTCGGTGCCGGGCGGCACCGTCGAGCGTGATGGTAAGAAACTTCCTGTAGGATTCCAGCTCATCGCCCCGCATGGGGGAGAGGAGACCTTGTTCGCAATTGGCAAAGATATCGAAAACAGTTCTTGAATTTTCTAAAACCTAGTCCCTAGTCCCTAGAACCTAGTGCTATACTTTTCGCATGGAAGGCGATCCTTCAATCACAGGCGGTTTTTTCTGGGCACTTCGCTCGGTGAGTGATATCGCCCTGCGCTGGATTCCGGGGACGGTGGAAGTCATCGCGGGCACAGCCGGGCCGGGGTATATCAGCTCATCTATTATCACCAAACCGATTACCGAGCCCGTCACCACGCAAGACGTCGCCAATTTTCTGCAAAGCACGGCATCACAGGCGGCGTACGACAGCCTGTTCCGCAATTGGGCGGTGTGGGTCGCCATCGCGGTCGTCATATCGCTCTTGCTTCTTGCGGCCGTCATCTATTGCCTCGTACGGGTCTGGCAGATACGGCAACACGAGTGGGCGAAGGCGCGCGCCGCCGGCGCCTCCGTCGCCCACAAAGACGTGCCCAAGTCGCAACTCCGCTGGAATCACATTCTCGAGCGGGCGCACTCCGACGACGAGAAGAGCTGGCGGCTCGCTATTCTCGAGGCCGACATGATGCTCAACGAATTGCTCGACGTACTCGGATACCGCGGCGAGACAATGGCCGACAAAATGAAGCAGGCCGGTCGCGCACAATTCCAAACTATCGACCTCGCATGGGAAGCGCATCGTGTGCGCAATGCCATCGCGCATCAAGGTTCTCTACAATCGCTCTCCGCGCACGAAGCGCGCCGCGTTATCGGACTCTACGGGCAGGTGTTCCGCGAATTCAGATTTGTCGCGTGAATCTGCCGCTTGAGTTCCTCGATTGACCCCATGATTCTGCGCCGCAGTGCCGTGCCTCTGCGGACCTTAATACGCAGCGTGCCATAGTGGTCGGCTGTGTTGGCGTATGTTTTGCGGACTCGCGTTAGCACGAGACTTGGCTTTGTGAACTGGGAGAGGGGGACTTTCGTGACGTTGGACCAGTACCGTTCAACCACCGCGATCCGCCGCCGATGAATGTGATTAATCGATACGCGAAGAGTCAAGTTTGCACGGGTAACGCCATAGCACCGCTGTAACCAGATGATAAAGGAACGCAAGATATAGGGGTCGCTGTTGGTCAACCCGCATTCTTCGTTCCCGCTTTTGTACCCCTCTCCCCAGTACAGAGCGAGACCAAGAACGAACAAGTCGCGGCTGGAAATCGCGCCGACATCTTTACCGCCGCGTCTCTTTTGTTGCTCCACAGCGGCTTGTCGCGATGCACGTTTCTTTTCCGCGGCGCGTAACATGCCGATCCTGCCTCGTGCACGGCTTTTGAGGGCGAGTGCGCCCATCTGTGTGTCTGTGAGCGTGATGTCCCTGCACCAATAACTGACCGTGCTTTTTGGAGCGCGAGTAATCAACGTAATGTCGTTGATGCTACGGCCCTTGTGTCGAAGGGCGCGTGCTCTATCGCGTAATGCTGTATGTGCCATTTCTATTATTATATCACCAGGTATAGAGTGGATAAATCGGCAGTGCAAACTTGTAGAAACCACCGTGCAGTGTATACTCGTACGAGCGGGGTGGAGCAGTAGTAGCTCGCCAGGCTCAATTGGGCTCATTCGATAGGAATGTCGAATGGATTATCTGTCAAAGTCGGTGAAATCTTCTTTGTCGCAAGACAACATGACAATACCGAGCCAAGTCCCGAGCATAGTCGAGGGAAAGGTGTAGAGACTAGACGGCAGGTCCCGACTCTTCGTAGAGGGGAAAAGGTATAGTCCAGACCACAAATTGACGCACAGGTGTCGAGCGGCGAAAGCCGTAGCGGTATGCATAACCTGGAGGTCGCGGGTGCAAGTCCCGCCCCCGCAACAAAATGAGAAAAGTCCGTCCGCATGGCGGACTTTTCTCATTCCGTGAGGATGCCGAGCACGACCTGTGCAATCGTCGCGATAATGAACACAACGACGGCTATGACAAATAGTTTCCATTGCCAGAAAATAATGCTGTGCCCTGTGGCGTAGATGAGGAAAACAACGGCGGCGGGCCAGATGACAACTGAATTAACGGCCAGTATCGTGCCCCACATACGACGAGTGTACTAGCCGTTTTTTTAAAAACAAGTTTACCCCGTGAGATAGTTGGGATAGCTTTGTTCAGTTTTGGGCGAAAATGCCCGATTCGACAGCATAGGATATTGGCGCTGAGATATCTCATGGGGTATAGTTTTCGCATTGTCGGGGTAGTCGCGCCGCTCGTTCACCGACGGCGCTCGGAAAAAGTGAAAATATGTTGTATTCTCACTTTGTTCCTCACTTGTCGGCGTAGCTCAGGTAGTTAGAGCATGGCACTCATAAAGCCAAGGTCGAAGGTGCAAGTCCTTCCGCCGACACAAGAGAATGTAATGTCGTTGGTTAGCGATATACACTGTCACGTGATATGATGCAATTATGGCACCTGTCTTCCGTCCCGTGCGGAGAGACTTTTTCCGGACATGGTCACCACACATGGCTTACGTGCTCGGGTACTTTGCTGCGGATGGGGCAATGATTCAGAATAGTCGCGGGTCACACTTTATTGAGTTTCATAGCACAGATAAAGTTCTTATTGTCGACATACGCGCGGTACTCGGGTCTATGCACCGTATCGGTGTGCGAGTTCCCGCGAAGAACAAACCGAATCACAAAACGGCATATCGACTTCAGATAGGAAGCATGGAAATGTATAACGACCTTCTCGCGCTCGGCATGAGTCCGAGAAAGAGCCTAACACTGCGCATGCCAACTATTCCGCGAGAATATATTGGACATTTTGTTCGCGGATACTTCGATGGTGATGGCTGTGTCTACTTCAAAGCATTACAATTCGCAGACAGAAAAAATCAGCGACAAGTGTTACTTAGTGTATTTTCGTGTGGAACGTATAGCTTTCTTGAATCACTTCTCGCGCTCCTCAAGGGCAGTGGAGTAAAGGGAGGGTCGCTGAAGCAGAAAAAAAGCGGTAACGAGCTCGCGTTGAGTCACCGCGACAGCGTTGCTTTATACCGAATAATGTATAATAATCTCCACGACAGTGACATCTATTTAGGTCGTAAATATAGGCTGTTTACCCATGCGATAGAGACACTGTACGGAAACATGCGGGAGTAGCTCAGCTAGTTAGAGCGCCGCCCTGTCACGGCGGAGGTCGCGGGTGCGAATCCCGTCTCTCGCGCAAAGTGAATACATGAGCATGGTTGGCGTTGCTACAATACTTTCATGTTCCTATGACGACGACCGCACAAGACATATACGACACATACCGCATCATGCCGTCGCTCCGGTTGCACCAGCTGCGCGTCGCCGCGGTGGGGAAGACCCTGTGCGACAACCTGACGCGCGACGTGGATACGCACGCGGTCGTACTCGCCTGTCTTTTTCACGATATGGGCAACATCATCAAGTCCGATCTGTCGCTCTTTCCGGAGTTTTGCGAACCAGAAGGAATCGCACACTGGGAAATGGTGAAGCGGGAATTTCTGGCAACGTACGGGAACGATGAACATAAGGCGACATATGCAATAGCGCGCGCAATCGGATTACCGGAGCCCGTCATACGCCTCATGGACGACTTCGGATTTTCGAAGCTTGAACTCGTACGCGACGGCGCGTCGCTCGAGAAGAAAATAGCAAAATACGCCGACCTACGGACAGGCCCGCATGGTGTCGTGTCGATGGCGTCGCGGCTCGCAGAGGGGAAACAGCGTTTTTCGAGCAAACATCCGGATACACCGCGCGACGAGCAAGAATGGGAGCGTCTCACCGCTGCCGCCTACGACATAGAGCGGCAGATATTTGCGGAAGCGACGATAGCGCCCGACGACATCACGGAACAATCAGTTCAGCCGCTCGTTGAGGAGCTTCGCGGGTTCCCGCTCGCGTGATATTATCTGCCGTGCAATCGACGAGGAGTCGATGCGATAAGAAGCCGACGTAGCTCAGTTGGTAGAGCACGTCCTTGGTGGGTCGCGCACCCTGCCCATGTACTCGGCAACGTATACATGAATCCCGAATAACGGTTAATACCCGACTAGCGGGCAAGACCGTGGCGTCCAGAGTTTAATTGGCGCCCGAACGACTGACAAGGGTCTGCCTCTGGCAGAAAGATACAGTCTAGCCCTCCGATACTAGTCAGATAAACGGAGGTATAAGCGAAGGACGAGGTCACCGGTTCAATCCCGGTCGTCGGCTCAAGAATCAAAGAGGTCCCGATTTTGCCGATTTTTTCGCGGGCGGAGCGAAGCTCCGCCCAATGATTTGCCGCAATTCCGCACGCTTCGCGTGCTTGTAGGGTGAGGTTCAATCCGAAGATTTCCTGCATGAGCCCGAGTCATTGCGGACATTTCCTCTATACTAGTGTTTTGCAAAACACTAGTATAGGGTATCATGTATATATGGTGATTGAGAAAAACTATCGACAAATAGAACGTATAGTGAAAGGATTCGCGAACCATCGGCGCCTTCAAATCCTGGATCTCCTGAAGCGCGAGCCGGAGTTGTCTGTGGAAGATATTTCCGAACGTCTTACTATCGGGTACGAGAATGCATCCGATCATGTACGGAAACTCGCAATAGCCGGCCTCGTCATGAAGCGGAACGAGGGAAGCGCGGTGAGGCACAGGCTTACGCCGCGCGCGGAATCTATACTAGTGTTTTGCAAAACACTAGTATAAGAATCCCGTCAATCCTCTCCGCCAAAGGCGGACAGGCATTCTCATCTATTTCGCGGGGGTTTTTGAAAATTGAATGCATCGCCCGTCCGAAGTTTTAACGAAGGAGGGGGCGGCGGGGCGGGTAGAAATCAGCTAAAATCCTTTGATACAATACTACGAATGCAATCAAAGGATTTTGACCGATGGAACGGTGAAAAGAAGAAGCTGCACGCCAGCGAGCGCGAAGTGCTTTTCCACGAGCGCGAGATTTGGTGGTGCTCGCTCGGCGTCAATATTGGATTTGAACAAGACGGCACGAACGAACTTTTCGAGCGGCCTGTGTTGGTCATGAGAAAATTCAACCGAGACGTACTTTGGATATTGCCGCTCACGCGCTCCGACAAGAGAAACCGATACTATGTTCCAATCACCGTAGGCGATGCGAATTCCGCGGTCATTCTTTCTCAACTGCGTCTCATCAGTAGCAAGCACCTCCAGCGGTACATGCACAAGCTTCCGCAGGGACAATTCAAAGAGATAGTACGCCTCGTACAGCAATTCTTTCCTCGAATATAAAATCGAAACCCCGCCTTGCAGCGGGGTCCCTCGGTGGCCTAGATGGCCATTTGTACCCGTAAGTATAGGGGATAAGTATGAGTTGTCAATGAACCCCTGATGTCGCCCATCTTCACCCCGCCGCCAATCCTCTCCGCCAAAGGCGGACAGGCATGCACATCCATTTCGCGGGGGTTTTTGAAAATTGAATGGGCGGCGGGGCGGGGGGTGGATATTGGTTGCTAGTTGACAACCTATACTGGATAGTATATCATTGCGATATGGCGATAGAAGGACATATATCAGTTACCGACCTAGCTCGCATCTTTGGGGTGTCCCGTCAGGCGGTACAAAAGATGCTCAAGGGCCAGGAGGGGCTTCGTATCAAGAAAGTCGGGGCGGGATTCTTGTATGAAATTGATGCCCTCCCAAAGGAGATGCAGGAGCGAATCCATGCGGCGCAAAAAGAGGCGGCGGATAGCGTAATTCGCGCCGGTACTCGAAAACACAAAGATATCGACTTCGAGCAGGAACTTTGGAGCGCGGCGGACAAGCTCCGCGGGAACATTGATGCCGGCGAATATAAGCACGTCGTACTCGGGCTCCTCTTCTTGAAGTACGTGTCCGATGCGTTCTATATGCGCCGCGCAGAACTCGAGAAGCGGCTCGCCGACCCGAGGGACAAAGAATTTTACATAGCGGACGAAAAGGGACGCGCTGTCATTTTTGAGAATCGCGATTCATATCGAAGCACCGGTATTTTTTATATACCAGAGAAATCGCGGTGGGAACATCTGCGTGAGCACGCGATGCACTCCGATATCGGCAAGTATATAGATGATGCGATGCTCGCGGTCGAAGAAGAGAACCCGAAACAGCTCAAGGGAGTGCTCCCGAAAATATTCACCCGTACGCCGCTCGAGAGCAACGTGCTCGGCGAGCTCGTGAACATTTTTTCTCGTATCAAATTCAACCACGACATCGACCACGAGAAAGACATGCTCGGGCGAGTGTATGAATATTTCCTTGGGCAGTTTGCTTCTTCCGAAGGAAAGCGGGGCGGCGAATTTTATTCGCCAAGGTCGCTCGTAAAACTTATCGTCGAAATCCTCGCGCCGTATGAGAACGCGCGCATCTTCGACCCTGCGGCCGGAAGTGGCGGTATGTTCGTACAATCAAGCTCGTATCTCAAGGCGCACGGTAAAGACGCGGCGCACCTCGCGGTATTCGGGCAGGAAAGCAATACAACGACTTGGCGGCTTTGCCGGATGAATCTCGCTATAAGGGGAATTTTCGGTGATATCCAAGTGGGCAACTCCTACTACGACGACAAATTCTCCGACCTTCGTGCAGATTTTGTAATCGCCAACCCGCCCTTTAATGCGGAATGGGACCCCAATCGATTGAGCGAGAACGATCCCCGCCTCAAATATGGGACGCCGCCCGCAAGCAACGCCAATTACATGTGGATACAGCACTTCATCCATCACTTGGCACCGAATGGCATGGCGGGCTTTGTTATGGCCAACGGCGCTCTTGCGGTCGGCGGCCGAGAGGGCGAAATCCGCAAAAAGATTATTGAAGCAGATTTTGTGGATGTCATCGTCGCATGCCCTCCGAAGCTCTTCTACAACGTTGCTCTGCCTGTTTCTCTGTGGTTTGTGGCAAAAAATAAAAAGGGCGACCGATTCCGCAATCGCGCCGGAGAGACGCTTTTTATAGATGCGCGAGAGCAAGTTGAAGCGATATCCCGTAAACAGGTTGTCTTTACCGACGAGCACATAAAAAAGATTGCGGATACCGTTCGCGCATGGCGCGGGGAGAAAGGCGCACCGGAGTACCACGATGTCCCCGGCTTTGCCAAGGCGGTCAAGAGAGAAGATATCGAGAAGTCGGGCTATGTGCTCACGCCCGGCCGATACGTAGGACTCGCAGACGAGGTGGACGATGGTGTGTCATTTGAGGACAAGATGCAAAAACTCTCGGGAGAGCTAAAGGATGCGTTCAAGAAGGGTGATGAACTCGAAGCGCGGATAACAGAAAACCTTAAGCGAATGCAATTTTAAATATGGCACTCCTCAATCCTTTACATCTCAAAAGTGTTGTAGCGATTGGCGCGCTCAATAAGCGAAAGAAATTCACCTGCCAAGCGACCGGGTTTTTGGTTGGTTTCCTCGCTAAAAATTCCAAAGATCCTACAAAGCGCGCATATTACGTCTTTCTTGTGACAAACCGCCATGTCTTTGATGGGAAAGATGGCGCACATCTTCGATTTAACTTGCAAAATGGAAAATCTGAAGTCGTCCCACAAGCGTTGAAGTTTCCGAATAATGAACTGAGGTGGCTAGCCCATCCGAACAAGAAAGTTGATCTGGCTCTTCTCAATGTCAACCCTCAAGTACTCGTCCAACACGGCATCGACTACATTTTCTTCAATGAGGAAATGTTTGCCTATCAACGAGATTTCGGACGGTTAGGGATTTCTGTTGGAGACGATGTCTTCGCGCTTGGCTTCCCGATGGGATTCGCTGGCATCACGCAGAATTTTCCATATGCAAAAACAGGAATTATATCTCGGTTTGACAAGGAGTTACTAAGAAGTAACAAAGCATTTCTGGTCGATTCGTCGATTTTTCCGGGAAACAGCGGTGGTCCGGTTATCCTAAGACCGACTAACACCGCCTTGGCGAATACCAAAGTGGTCTCATCGGCATATTTGTTGGGCGCAATTACGGGTTACTTGCCTTATAGAGAAGAGTTATGGACTCACCAAACAAACCCGCCGACGGTCGTCAGTTTAGAACGTGAACATTCTGGGCTGTCCTTCGTAGTACCGATGGATTACGTGAAGCAGATTTTCGGACGTTGGATAAAAGCCAAGAAACGGCTTGAAAAGGCGCAGGAAAGCAACGGAGGGCAACCCGCTGCGCCGGATATAAAAACAAGCGTATGACCACAAAAAACGAAATGTGATTGAGACAATACAAAACACCTCGCTCCTATTTAATACGCTGGCAGGCGTGGCTAATGTTATTTTAGGCGGTCTCAATATCTATTTGTTTATCCAAAATCGGAGGGAAAGACATTCTCGACTGCATCGCGACATCAATGTCAAGGAATCAGAGTTAGAGGCCTTGAGGTTGCAACACCGGCAGGAACGCGAAGAGTTGGAGGCCAATTACGAAGGCGGAGTTAGAGAAAGTGAATTTATGCGTGTTGACGCTAGGACTGAAAATGACAGGCGAAGGTTCGACAGGATGTGGCAGAGACAACGAGGCGAAGAGGAAATAGCTTTTGCTGAACTTGGCCATCTGTATGAATTAAGAGACGGACAGCAGGGATATTTTGTCCAGCAAGAGTCAAAAATCATCAAACCTTGGAATGCTATCCGAAAGTTTTTCAAACGCCTATGACCGCAAAAACCAATACAACTTGGCGAACGATGAGGTTGGGAGACGTGGCGAGCAACTTTGACTCGAAGCGTCGGCCACTTTCCTCTATGCAACGAGCAAGTATGCGCGGCTCATACCCATACTATGGTGCAGCAGAAATTTTTGACTACATAAACGATTATATCTTTGACGGTCTGCATTTACTTGTTGCTGAAGACGGTACCGTTACTACAGACGATGGACATCCTGTCTTGCAGCTTGCTGATGGAAAGTTTTGGGTAAATAACCACGCACATATCATAAAAGGAGAGGATGACGAAGATACAAAATATCTATACTACGCCCTTTCCACCATCGGGATTAATCCTTACATCACGGGAGCTGTTCAGCTCAAGATTACGCAACAGAACTTGAATAGCATTGAGATCTCGTTTCCGGAAAAATCGGAACGTCAAAAGTTGGTGGAGGTACTGGCGGCGTTTGATGAAAAAATAGAGAACAACAACCGCATCATCAAGACACTTGAAGAAATGGCGCAGGCGATTTTCAAGAAACGATTCGACGTCCCAGTCGATGATCTACCGAAAGGATGGGGGGTGAGAAATGTGCTTGAAATAGTGAAGCGAATCTCTGTTGGCAAAAAGTACGAAAACAAAACTGCTCTATCAGCCGGCAAAGTGCCCATCTTGGATCAAGGACAATCGGGATATATCGGCTTTCATAATGACGAGCCAGGTGTGGGGGCAAGTATCGATGAGCCGGTCGTCGTCTTCACAAATCACACTTGCAATTATCGACTTATGACACGGTCATTTTCTGCAATTCAAAACGTACTACCGTATGTGGGGACGAACGGCTACCCAACGCTCTTCGTCTACTACCTCACACGTGGGAAAATCACTATGCAGGAATACAAGGGACATTGGCCGGATTTTGAACAGCAAGATTTCGTGGTACCGCCCCCAGCACTCGCTGAGGAATTCGCGTCTTTCGTAAAGCCAATGGTGCAGAAAACAGTTGAAGCAGAGAACGAAAACCAAAAACTCGGTGCCATACGCGACCTCCTTCTACCGCGCCTGATGAGTGGAGAAATACGAGTATAAATATGGCAACAACCACAATTTTGCAGCTAATCTCCAACTCAAATGTGTTCTCACCGCTAGTTTCCGGTGTTGTGGCAGCTACTGTCGCTTTGTGTGGACAGTACTATTTTTTCTTAAAGAATCGTAATGAGGAAAGATACCAGAAACTCTATGGGCCACTCATATATCAATTGCTGAAAATGAGACTACTCACTAGCAACAGAGAGCAGCTAACGGCGGAAATTATGCAGGAACTCCGAGACCCAAGCCAAAGAATAGAAGAGATGCAAACACATGGCAGGCCGTTAGTTCTTGAGTGGATAAAACATAAAGAAAGCATAGAGAAACTTTTCGAAGAATATCCAGGGCAAATAAAAAATGAAGACATTGGCTTGGTGGGTGACTTTTTGGATGGATGTATCAAACGAAAAATAACGGAAGATGGAAAAAACTGGTACACAACGGAAGAGAGAACAAACAAGCTAATGACAGCAATTCAAGCCTTACAAGAAAGATTCCTGCCATGACCAACAAACTCAATGAAAATTCGCTTGCCGAACAGCCGGTCATTGAATGGCTCAAGGAGCTCGGCTATGACTACGAATTCGGGCCGGACTTGGCACCCGGACAAATAACCGCAGAGCGGGAGAATTTCCGCGAAGTGCTGCTTTTGACGCGCTTGAAACGTTCTATTCGTAGGCTCAATCCCGACCTTCCGGATATTGGCATAGAGGCGGCGAGCCGAGCCCTGTCTGATGTCGTGCGACAGAATCTCGACCTTGCAAACCGCGAAGCGCATACATCCATCACGGAAGGTATCAAGGTTGAGCTCCGTGACAGCGATGGAACTGACGAAGTGCAGATTGTAAAGGTGATTGATTTTGACGTGCCGCAAAATAATGAATTTCTTGTGGTAAATCAATTCGCGATTCAAGGTCCCGACTCTGTGCGCAGGCCGGATGTATTGGTGTACGTGAACGGTATTCCGCTCGGCGTGTTTGAACTCAAGAGCCCAACAAGCGAGTCTGGAACCATTCGCTCCGCCTTTCTTCAGCTTGAGGACTACAAAAAAGAAATCGCCGACCTCTTCGTGTACAACAACCTCCTCGTTGTCAGCGATTTGGT
Source organism: Candidatus Kaiserbacteria bacterium RIFCSPHIGHO2_02_FULL_55_25 (assembly GCA_001781335.1). Classification (GTDB taxonomy): domain Bacteria; phylum Patescibacteriota; class Minisyncoccia; order Phycocordibacterales; family UBA2100; genus UBA10103. The sequence continues at coordinate 43,998 of MFLL01000032.1, forward strand.
AAAGGCCCGATACGGGACTATTTCAAGTGCGTGGGACCGCTTCGCGGTATGGAAAGGGCTTGAGAGCGAACAGGACGACCTCAAGGGAATGTCGGAGCTTGAGATTTTGGTGAAAGGCATTTTCCACAAAGAACGGCTCTTAGATATTTTTCGCTACTTTACGATTTTCGAGGCAGACAGCGACGGAGAGTCTCCGAAGTATACGAAGAAGGTGGCGCAATACCATCAGTACTATGGGGTAAATAAGGCAGTCGCCGCGACTGTGAAGGCCAAGAAGCCCAAAGGCAACGGCAAGGTCGGAGTATTTTGGCACACGCAAGGATCAGGCAAGTCCCTCTCGATGGTGTTTTATGTCAACAAAGTCAAAGTATCTCCGACGCTCAAGAGCCCGACTTTTGTTTTCCTTACCGACCGCAACGACCTCGATGGCCAATTGCACAAGACTTTTTTACGAACCGGCTACCCGCATGCATGGCAAGCGTCAGGGGTTGACGCATTGCGGGAGCGTTTGCAGACACCGAGCGGCATTGTATTCACTACGATTCAAAAATTTGAGGATGAGGAAGAGAAGCTGGCGGGCGGGCTATCTCCCGCGGAGAACATAATCGTCATTGCCGACGAGGCGCATCGTTCACAGTACGCCAAGCTTGCAGGCAATGTGCGCGAAGCGCTCCCCAACGCTTCGTTCATGGGCATCACCGGCACGCCAATCAGCACCGAGTCGCGTGATACCAATCTCGTTTTCGGTGATTACATCAGTACATACAAAATCAATCAAGCGGTTGAAGACGGCGCGACTGTCCCGATTTTCTATGAGGGTCGGCTGGTACCCCTCCATCTCACCAATCACTTTATAGACGAGGAGTTTGACGAACTTGCGGAAGAACACACGATACCGCAAAGCGAGGTACTGAAGCGAAAGTTTGCAAAACTGGCTGAACTTGTAGGTACCCCGGAGCGAGTGCGGGAGATTGCCAAAGATATCGTCAACCACTTCAACAACCGCGGACTTGAGGGCAAGGCGATGGTGGTAACCATGAAGCGAGAAATCGCCGCCGCTATGTACGAGGCAATCACGGCGCTGCCCTCTGCCCCAGAGGTGGCGGTAGTCATTTCAAACGCGGAGGAGTTTGCCGGACGTATCCAGCCAGAACTTCGCGCGAAAGAATTGGAGAAACGATTCAAAAGTATTACCGACCCCCTGAAAATTGTCATCGTCTGCGACATGTGGCTCACCGGCTTTGACGTACCGCACTTGCACACCATGTATATCGACAAGCCGCTCAAGAACCACACGCTCATGCAGGCGATTGCGCGAGTTAACCGCATTTTTCGAGACAAGCCCGCAGGGCTCGTCGTTGATTACATCGGTATAGCCGATAATCTCAAGAAGGCACTTTCAATCTACAGCGCCGACGATCGAAAGAACACGATGTTCCCAATAGAAGACATCGTGGCGAAGATGAAAGAGAAATATGACGTTGTTTCTTCGATGCTTTCCGGTGTGGCATACAGCGGATATCGCAAACTCGCCGCAGGCGAAGCAGCGAAGGTGTTTTATGAAGCGCTCAACTCTCTACTCACTGACCCGAAGACCGAAGGACTCGATGAGGAGCGCAAGATGAGATTCTTGAAAGAAGCAGAGCTTCTCTCGAAGCTTTTTGGATTTGTCATGCCCCATCCCGAAGCTAACAGGATTCGCGATGACGTTGAATTTTTCCGTGCCTTGAAGCGGGCAATAAACAAGCTTTCAGACTCCGCAGATTTTTTGCCGTCTATGGATACGGCCGGTATCGAGTCTGCGATTCGCGAACTTATATCGGAAAGTGTCGCAGCGGAGGGTGTTATAGACATTCTCAAGATGAACGACGGCACGAAGGCCGATTTATCAATTTTCGACGATAAGTTTCTTGAAGAGGTAAAAAATCTCAAGTACAAAAACTTGGCTGTAGAAGTCCTGAAAAAACTATTGAGCGATGAGCTACGTGTCCGAGTGAAGAAAAACGTCACCCGCTACGAGACACTGATGCGTTTACTCGAACAGATTATTGAGGAGTATGAAAACAACATTATCAATTCGAGCAAGGTAATCGAACGACTCGTTGAACTCGCTAAGGAAATTAAAAAGACGGAACTCGCGATGCGCGATACTGGCCTCACGGAGGAAGAAGCGGCATTCTACGATCTCGTATCAAAAGGTAAGCACGCAATCGCACGAAACGGTGAGCTCAAAGCATTGGTGAAAGAAATGGTTTCGTTGATTAAGCGCGATTTGACGGTGGACTGGTCAAATAGCGAGGTTATTAAATCACGCATTCGCGCAAATGTTCGGCTCATGCTTTTGCGCAAGCAGGTTCCCGCGGAAGAGGCGGAGGTGCTCGTGGAGTCTATCTACAATCAAGCGTTCGCGTTGTTTAGGGACTTTAGTGCCGCGCGATAGGGAGAAAATCTTATCCTCTAATTATACCACTTCCAGCCAAAAAAGCAAGCATTTGCGGGCCAACTATGTGAGCCGTTCGGCTAGGGTAAAATACGGGCATGGCTGACGACGCACCAGTACAAGTACCAACGCCCGAACCAACGCCACCGGAACCCGCACAGGAAGCGCCTGCGCCCGTAGAAATGCCCGTCCCTGCCCCCGCAGAAGCAACAGCGCCCGAAACCACCCCCGTCGCACAAAGCTCCGGCGAGCCAACGCAAACGGCTCAGCCCGAAACCCAAACGGCTCAAATGGGAAGAAGTGAGCCGTTACCCGCTCCGAGTGAGCCGTTACCGAATCAGCAACCGGCATCGCAGCCGAGCGTGCCGGCACAAGTTGCAGCGCCAATCGTACACCTCGGTCGCGATGTGCTAACCAAAGCCCGCGCCACGATTCAAGACCGGAAGCACAAAAAACTCGAAAAGATTCTGGAATTTCTGGACGCCAAAGCTAAAAATGGTTCGACAGGCTCACCACGAGTCACCAACGACGAGGTAGAAAAACTTCTGCACGTCTCGGACGCAACGGCGACACGATATCTCTCTGCATTGGAAAAGGAAGGAAAAATCCAGCAAGTCGGGAAAACAGGAAAAGCAGTTGAGTACACACGCATTTGAATTTGAGTGCAAGGAGGCAAGAAATCGGATGTGAAATGCGATATACAAACGACGCGCAGCCGCGTTTCTCGCGGTTGACCCATGCGCCTGACCAG
>MFLL01000033.1 GCA_001781335.1 Candidatus Kaiserbacteria bacterium RIFCSPHIGHO2_02_FULL_55_25
TTACCGGTTAGTTCCGGCAAATTCACTCGAGCTATTCGTGTCTCGAGATACTCAAGAACTACAGCCATAGAGATGCTTCGTTTTCGTGTACGGGACTATTACCCTTTGGAGTCGAGCTTCCCAGCTCGTTCCACTAACTAAGCATTTTGTAACTCCACCTGTTTCCAGCGCTGTAGCCTTATAACCCCCATCCGCATAAACAGCTTGTAGCTTGTAGCCAGCAGCTTGTAGCAAAACGAATTCCGCTACGGGCTACCGGCTTATGGCTCCAAGCTATTTATGTGGCTGAGTTTGGGCTGATCCCGTTTCGCTCGCCGCTACTAAGGGAATAACAATTGTTCTCTTTTCCTCTCGGTACTGAAATGTTTTACTTCCCGAGGTCTGCCCTCTCTGGCGTTTAACTAGAGAGTCATCGAGGTTCGCTCGATGGGGTTTCCCCATTCGGAAATCTCCGGATCGTAGGTTGCTAAGCACCTCCCCGAAGCATATCGCCGCTATGCCGCGTCCTTCATCGCCTTCTTCAGTCAAGGCATCCACCACACGCCCTTACTCAGAACTCCTGTCAGGAACTCTGAGAACCGCGTATCTTTCTTTCTGCCTATCCGCTGTCTAGTTCGGACAGGACTTTCTTCGCTTTTTTCTTGCTCGCCCTTCGAAGCTCGCTGTGAAGCGAGCGAAGTAGGGCTTTGTGTTTTTTGTTCCAGTACCACTTCCAACTCTTAAAAAGAGGATGTGGGCGACCATCCTCTGACAAGCTCGTTTACGATTCCACGAATGGTTACGTGGCTCCGGACCAGCAGCAATACCGACGAAACTATGCTCGACTTTCGGTCGAACGGGGTCTCATTCGGTTTGTCAAAGTTTGGCCGCCCACCCTCAGACATCCCACCATTGTCGCGGATGCTGACGGTGAGAGCTGAAAGTGGTACTGGAATTCCTGCATCCCATTTCGGAAAGACCTCCCTTGATTGCTCAAGAGGAGAACCGAAAATGAGATGTTGTTTTTTCTTTGATGTGTATCCACTACGTCATTTTGCAATGACGCACGGATCGCTTTTCGTATGTCAATGAGCGACATCAGTGTGTTTTCCCTTTTCGGGAACGAAAAAGACCGCTTGGAAGCGGCCGCCTACGCAGAATTTCTTCTGCTTAGATTTGCCGCTCTTTTTCGTGTCTTTCCGAACACATAGATGTAACGGGGAGTATATGCGAAAGCATATAGAGTGTCAAATTCCTGTACGAGTCCGGTATTTCGCCTGTTTTCAAGCCTCAATAAGGGTACGGAGCTTCGCTTCCACCTCATCAATAACGGTCGTGTCCACTGACTCAATGTAGGCCGCATGACGGACGCGCCAGTCGAGCGTACGTACGTGGTCAGAAAGCACGACTCCCTGAATACCGCCCGACGCCGTGAGTGCAACCTCAAACCCGTATCCTTTGCTTCGTGAGGTAATAGGGCACACGAGCGCGAGTCCCGTTTTTGCATTGTATATTCTCCGGGAAACGACGAGCGCCGGTCGCTTGCCCCCTTGTTCGTGTCCTCGTGTCGGCTCAAAATCGAGCCACACAATGTCGCCTCGCTCCGGTACGTAACGCCGAGCTACCATACTTCGCGCCCGCGCTTTCCTCCCCAGTCGATTTCCCGATGCAATTGTCGCGGTTTGATATTTCCTACGAGAGATTCGAGTGTAAGCGGTTCCTTCTTGGCGGTACGAACCACGAGAGCCAAGCCTTCGCTTGAGATGGTAACTACCGTCCCCTCGCGCAAGCGAGCCTTATGCACCAAGTCGCGCGGCACGCGCACGGCAAGGCTATTCCCCCATTTCTGAATCTTGGTAGTCATGTATATACATTGTATCTACACGCATCCCCCTGTCAAGGTTTTGCACTAAATGGGCCATTCCAAACGCCTCAACGCCGTTGAGGCGTTTATCTTGGCTCTACGCAGGCATAATTTTAGCGAGGCCTCACCCCCTGTTAATAAAAGAAAAGCCGCCCCGAACGCTGAGGCGGCCATTCGAAGCGGTTATGTGCAGAGTCAACGGATTTCAGGCGGCCGATTCGAGATACTGGTCACCCTTGATTGTGATGGAGTAAATCTCATCGCCATCCGAGTCAATGTAGCCCTCTTCCCTGAGCAAGTTGAATGCTGCTGTGATTCTTGCCCGCTCGTTGAGTTGTTGGCGCCGAACCCTTTGCTTGTCGCGCAAAACTACCAGTTCGCTGAGTCCGACAAAATCGCCTTTCTCAAACGGTGGCGAGCAACTAGAGAAACTAATCCTGACCAACATGTCGTGGCCCAACTCTTCGTCGGTCCGTTGCTCATCAAACGGTTTGCCGCAGAGCGAAGACCAGCGGACACGGTCTTGAGAATACGATGCCGCATTGAAGAGCGCCCTTAATCGAAGCATCGACTGCCATTCTGCGGTTCGCTTACCGGAGTCGGTCATGACGTATGAGTTCTTGCCGACAGATTCGACCCGCTTTTCCACTTCGAGCCTCGCGAATATCGCGTCCAGACGAGCAATCCGACGCTCGCAGTTGGCGACCTCCTCCGGCTTCACCGGATCATCAAGCGGTGCGGTGTCGAGGATTTGTTCGAGAGAGAACTCATCGTGACCGAGCTCATCTCCAATCCATTTCAGAAGTTCCAGCGCTCTGCTCGTGTAGCGATTGAGCTGGCTTTCGGAACGGTCTGGTTTTGAAGGCATCTTGGCTTTCCTCCCTGGGATGCGCTGTAACCTAGGCAGCATTCTGCAATATAAAATGCAATCGTGCAAGTTTTTTTACTTCTGCTCTCGGAGAATGTCCTCGGCTTTTTGGAGGTCAGCCGGTTCCTTGATTTCTATCCAAAGCGACGCCTCCACCGCCTGTATCGGAATATCTTGGGCGGCCTGCATCATGGTCTGCGGGAGGCCCAGCTCGGTCGAACCTTTTGCCTTCGGTATCGCCGGATAATCAAAGATGCGCATATCGAGCACGTACAAGCCGGTGTTCGCGTATCCCTCTGCGCCGGTGTGTTCGGTGTTTTCTGCAATTCCCTGTACGAGTCCTTTGCCGTCTACCAGCACGGCGCCGGTGAGTACTTTGTCGCGCCTTTGGACGAGCACCGCCCACTCATACTTTGCGCACTTGGCCATATCAGCTTCCGCGTAAATATTGTCGCCGTTCATCACGAAAAACTTGTCGTGCAAAAAATCACGGGCAAGCCAGAGCGCCTCGGCGGTCCCGCCTTGGGGATTCTCCTGTTCCACATAGAGCATTCTCTTGTTGCCATACGAGCCGCCGAAATGGCTCTGAATGACACCGCCCATGTGCCCGACGACCATAATAATCTCGTCGACATCGGGCGGCAGTGCGTCGAGCTTGTGCTCTAGCAGGGTTTTACCGGCAACTTGGAGCATCGGCTTGGGGGTCGAATCGGTGAGCGCACCCATGCGCGTGCCGCGACCCGCGGCGAGGATAACAGCTTGCATTGATGGATTGTACCAAAAATGACAGGTGCCGGAAGTGAATGTTTGACCGGAGGAGATTTGTGCGAAAGTCTCGATGACGGGCAAACGTTCACTTCCGGCCAACATGAAATGAAGCGGCCCGCCAAAGGCGGGCCGCTTCCAAAAACACAATCGAACCGTTAATGGTTGTGTCCGATTTCTCCTCGAATGCGCTCGATGGTGCGAGCCGCCGCTTCCTTTCCGCCCAAACCGAAGGCGAGACCGAAAGCGAGCGATGCCGCTACCACGAAGCCCGTGAAGAGCGTCTGGACGAATTCCGTCGCTACGCCGAGCTGGTTGAGCGCAGCCAGGATGCCAGTGATCCAGATCGCCCACTTGGCGACCGACCCGGCGAGATTGGCGCCATGAGCACCCGCCGCGCGGGCCGAGCCCGCGACGAGCCCGCGCACCACTTCCGCCACGATTGCCGTGAGGATGAGGATGAGGGCCGCGACGATGACCTGCGGCAAGTACAAAAGTACCACCGTCTGGAGAAACACCGTCACGCGCGTAAGACCGAGGATCTCAAGCGACGCCACGAGGAAGACCAAGATGACGAACCACTGCACCAGAGTACCGAGGAAGCGCCCGATATCGAGCCCGAACCCCGCGCTCTTGGCGGCATCGTTCATGCCGGCGGACTTGAGCGCATCATCAATGCGCAGGACCCGCACGACCTCAACGACGACGCGGTAGAGGATGACCGCAATTATCCAACCGATTACGAAGACGATTACCGCCGCCAAAATCGCCGGAAGGTACTGGGAGACGGTGTACCACAGGTCGTTAAACGACCCCTGCACCGCACCCGCTGATTGAGAAACAATCATGATGTTTTATATATAATGTTAATAAGTTTGATAACGGTTCGACCCCGTATGGCTTCATGATAGCACCCGAGGGCGGCCCAAAAAGGCCGCAATCAGGCCATGTGGATACCTGCCTGCCGGAAGGCAAGGGGAAAATCCCACCAATACGGCTCTGTTGAGCCGCCTCTCTTACAAAAGGCGGGTCCTGTCGAGGAGCACCAGGTGCGGAAAATCGAGCGTATCGCGGATGAGCTTGTCCTGAACGGTCATGCGGTATCTGAATTCGGGTGTCGTAAATGCCGCGTAGCGGATTTCGCGTCCGAACGCGGGCTCGAGAGTCTTGATGGCCGCCTCCACCCGTCGCTCGTTGAGCGAATCGAGTGCCACAAGCAAGTCGGCCGGCCGCGAATCGTCTCCCATGAAGCTACCGGAGAGAATAATGGCTGAGACCCGTCCTGTCCGCTTCATCGCCCCGACGATTGCCGAGTAGCGCACGGGCGAGACTTCATGAACGAACGAAGAAAGCGCGCGGGCATGTTTCCACTCCGTGTTGACCGCCCACGTATCGATTTTTTGTTTTCCCTTGATGACACGCTTTGTATTGCCGATGATGATACTCACCGTCTTCCCTTTTTTCACCACGCCCCACTCGAGAAGCTTCTTTGCTTCGCGGGTCGTCGCCTTCAGAGAAACTCCGGCACGCTTAGCTAGGACTGGGAGCGTGAAGGATTCAGACGGATTGAACATAAAAACCCGCAGTATTCTGGCGCGAGCCGGATTGCCCATAAACCCGCCGAGAAAATCATCCTTTGCCATACCCCGATACTATCACCCCCTCCCTCGTTGACGAGGGGTGTGTGGATAGGATAGGATGCGAATAGTTGCCGTATCGAATGCGGCGCATCAAGGGAGCGAACCATGAACGAAATCGCCGTGCCTGTGCCAAAAACAAAGGCCGAGGCACTCGCCCGTATGGCAACCCTCATCGCCGGTGAGGCAATCGTCCAGAATGAACACCTCGAGGCGCCGGTATCCCGCCACACGGTCTTCGGGCCACACTGGATGTTCCGCGCCTGTCGCAATGAAGCCCTCGCGAACCAATGGCCTACCGTAAACGGCCACTTCGTCTGGACCTCCGGTGACACCGCGGCGCAATTCCTCGATCAGCTCAAGCTGCCGGACTGACCTCCGGCAAAGCTGCGCAGGCTACCGACGCACGACCGCATCCACGAATTTTCGGGTGCGGTCGGTCTCTTTTACATCATGCACTCGCACGACGTCCGCGCCTTTTTGTATACAAAGCGCCACTGCCGCAAGCGTCCCTTCGAGCCGCTCGCTCGCCGGTAAGTCTAGTGTGTATCCGACAAATGATTTTCGCGACGGCCCGACGAGTATCGGGCATTCCAATTCTTTTAATTCATCCAGTCTGTTCACGAGCTCGAGATTTTGCTCCACCGTCTTCCCGAATCCGATACCGGGGTCAACGATGATGTTTTCTTTTGCGATTCCGGCCGCAAGTGCAACGCTGATTTGTTCCCGCAATTCTTTCTTTATGTCTCCTATCAAATCTTTGTATTCCACGCCCACATACCTCTCTCCCTCAACCGCCGCGGCCTGACTGCGGTTATGCATGAGGATAATGGGAACCTTGGTGTTGGCGGCAACGGTCAGGATTTCCGGCTCCATTCGACCGCCCCATACGTCATTAATGATTGAAGCCCCGGCCGCAATCGCCTGCCGTGCCACCTCGGCTTTATAGGTATCTATAGAAATGGGGACTTTGACCTCCTTGGCGAGCCGCGTGACGACCGGAATGACGCGGGCAAGCTCATCTTCAAGTGAAACCGGCACCGAACCGGGCCGCGTGCTCTCGCCGCCGACATCGAGCACATCCGCACCATCCTTCTCCATCTGAATGCCCTGCTTCACCGCAGCTTCCACATCAAGCACGCCGTCACCCGAAAACGAATCGGGCGTCACATTTATGATACCCATCACGTACGTCTTCTTCCCCCATTCGAAAATCATAGCCGTTCGTCTGCAAGCGACCACGTGTCGCGCGAATAGTCACCGAGCTCGTCGAGCATATCAATGACGGGTTTTTGCAATTTCGGATGCATGTGGAACAAAGCCAGCTCGCCGAGTGGTGCGAGAACAAATGCGCGCTCGTGCATTCGCGGATGCGGAATCATCAGTTCCGGTTTATCCATCATTGTTTCGCCATAGAAAATAATATCGAGGTCGATGGGGCGCGGCTGATTGTGGGTATTCTCGCCGCGACCCAGGCTCGCTTCAATTTTCTTGAGCCGACCGAGAAGTTGGAGCGGGAGTAGCATTGTCTCACCCGCGATGACCATATTGAGATACAGCGGCTGTCGTCCCACGCCGAATGGCCGGCTCTCGTATACGGACGACTTTTTCTGCACCGTCACATGAGGCGAGAGCGCGTCTATCGCCTTGCGCAAATTCTCTCCCCGATTGCCGAGATTTGAACCAAGTCCGATGAATACCGTTTCCACGCTCGTATCCTATCGCGCACGCAAAAGAAAACAACGGCCGCATGGCCGTTGTTTTCTGGAGAACAGAATTGTTACTTCAGCGTAACCTTGTCACGCATACTTTTCTGCTGAAAAGTTGCGCGACCCCGCCTCGCTCGCCTTCGCGAGCTCCGGCCGAAAGTTACTTCAACGTAACTTTCCCTCCCGCTGCTTCGATTTTCGTTTTCCACGCCTCGGCGTCTTCCTTCTTCACGCCGGTTTTGAGCATGGCCGGAGCGGACTCGACGAGAGTCTTGGACTCCGAGAGACCGAGCGCGAGAACCTCCTTCACCACCTTGATGACGGCGATTTTCTGCTCGCCTACCGCCGTGAGTTCGACATCGAACTCCGACTTCTCTTCGGCCGCCGCAACTGCCGGTCCCGCCGCCGCAACTGCTGTCGCAGAAACTCCCCACTTCTCTTCGATTGCCTTCACGAGCGTATTGAGCTCGAGAACGCTCATCTTTTCGACTGCTTCGATTATCTGATCTTGGTTCATAATTTTCAATTTTTAATTTTGCAATTTTCAATCAATGTTCAAGCATCAATGTTTGAAAATTGGACCAATGAAAATTCAATGGAAATTGATAATTGCAAATTGATAATTTTATACCTTCTTAGCAACCTCGCTGAGCGCGATTGCGAATCTGCTACGCGGTGAATTTATCACCTGCGCAAACATGCCACGGAGCGTCGCCATCGAAGGAATCATTGCGATTTCCTTCATGCGCACCGCGTCCATAACCTTGCCCTCAAAGATTCCGCCGATGATGGAGACCTTGTCGGCCAGCTTTTTTGCCGCCTCGTGTACGAAGCGCGCCGCCGCCGTGATGTCGTCGCCGACACCCAGCGCCACCGCGACCTCGCCCTCGAGCGGAAGTTCTTCGTGCTTGTAGCCCGCTCGTTCGAGTGCGCGACGGATGAGTGTCTTCTTGGCGACAGTGTAGGAAACGCCTTCGGCGCGGAGTGCGCGGCGCATCGCCGTTTCGTCCGCGACGCTAAGCTGTGAAAAGTGCACAAAAACCGCCGATGAGGCGTCTTTGATTCCCTTCTCGAGTTTCTCTATGATTGCCGCTTTTTCTGCTTTCGTTTTTGCCATATAGCGCAAAATACTTGTGATAACCAAGGCGGGTTTCCCCGGAGATTTCGACCTCGGCAAGCTTGCCCTGCGAAGCTTCTAGCGAAGCAGGGGCTGGTTGAAGACCTTACGGTCGCTCGCTGTCTCTAGCCTTGTGCGGGGCATAGTACAGGAAATATGGCTTGGGTCAATTTGACTTCTAGCTCAAATGTGCTATTCTATCGGATGGGAAGGCGTCGCACCGACCCATGAGACAACGAAAGGTACGACGATGACAAAACTTTTATGTAGCTACGGCGGGAGAAATCCGTCGTTCGTGACAATCGATAGCTCGGCCAAGGTCGAGCCTGCACGAACGAGCGAGATGCATCCGTCTGGCACGGCTGTCATTCGGGACATCGCAAGCAGACGTCCCTCGCAAGCTGCGGGGACCGCCATAAGCCAAGCCGTCTCGTTCGCGACGCGGCTGGAATTCTGACGGCAAGTCTGCCGATCTACTGCGCCGGAGCCTTCACGGGCTCCGGCGTTTATTTTTTGGAAAGCATCGCCGAGAGCGCCGAGGCCGCCTGCTGTTCCGCATCCTGCCCCGTCGCATATGCATTCACCCCGACGGTGACGCCGAGTGAAACGGAAATAAACGTGAGGAACCCCACGAGGAATCGCGTAAACGAGCCGACCGGCGTCGGATTCATACCACTATTGTATAACAAATTCCATTTCTTGCCTTACCCATTCCGTATGCCGCTGATTACAGCTCGCGTCTTCGTAGAGAATTGTATTTGAAACCAATAATCGCCACACTGACGAGACAAAAGATGATGGAGCTGACAAGTGCAACGCCGCCTTTCTCAATCGGGTACAACCAATCGTGGCTATACTCGGGTGCAATGAAAATGGCGAGCATCGAAAGCGGCACCCACCAGCGGGCAAAACGAAACCACGCTTGATAAATCTCTTCGCGCATCCAGTATGTGGCTAACAGCAGCAACAAAGCTGGGAATATCGGCAAAATCGTTTCTGCGAGATTGTTAGAAATATTGGCACATGAACTATAACTGTACGACGGACATACTCCCAACTCTCTCGAAAAGGCAAGCACGAAGAAAAGCGCTGTACCGAAAACACAAACAACAAGAGTAATTTTCTTTTTAATCATATTTTTAAGGTCGCTATCTCACGCATCTTCTTCATTATCCAACCATAGAGTCGCTTCCACAAGCCCACTTTTGCAACCTGCGCAACAGATGCCACTTGCGCATTTAACATTACCGTGGCATTTGTCGTGGTGGTCGCAACGACGGTTTTCGGTTTTGCAGAAGGCTGTACAGCTATTCTCTTTTCTGGTATTTGCTCAACCTCCGCAACGGTTGTTGTAGAGGAAGTCGCCACTGGTACTTCATTTAAGATGGAGGTAGCAGTTGTTGTCGCGACTAGTGACGGGGTGGCGTCGACTGACATTGGTGCCGCAACAGGAGTGGCTGGCGGTCCATTCCCCCCGCTCGCCGTAGTGGTGACTGTATTGTCTACGGTTTGCTCCTCTTGAGCCCTAGTGATAGTCCCGTCCTCTGAGACGGTAAAGTCAACCTCGCCATCACCATCTTCGTCGACCGAGAGATTGGATATTGAATCAATGCCGGACGGCACGCTCAATGTAACGATGGTTTCGGGAGTTACCGGCACATCCGCAAACGTGATATTCGAAATGGCAGTGTCGCCTTCCGTCTCCGTGATTGCAAGTGTAAATGTCCCGGAGTCATATCCATCGAGAGCCAAGCTGTACGTACTGCCGGAGTCGGCGAAGATGTATTGCTGCTCGCCGAAAGTAATGTAGTAAGTACCCGGAATACCCTCCACGACTTCTCCCGTGGTGGTAGATACCCCGGTGTGGTTGCCGCTCGCGTCGTACAAATCGAGTGTCAGTGGAGAATGTAGCTCAAAACGTAACCTAGCTTCGTTACTTGTTGGCGCATTCGAGAAAAGATATGTGTAGCTAGAAAGTGCTTTTACTTCTTCTTTAATGCCATCTCTCAAGAAACTCAGGAGCTCAGGAACTTCGAGAAAATCTGCATGGTTGATATCAGTTAATCTTCCATGCAACAACTTGTCTGAAATACGATTATATTTCGCAAGATCCACCCAATAATTACTCACCTCAGCCGACGCGCTCGTCCACAAAGCACTGGGGACTACGACCGTGCCGTCGCCGTCGATTGTAAAGGTCGGGTTGGGTTTTAATCCATCTCCCTTTTTCACATACTCGATACCGCTCACCGTCGAATCGACGCCCCATCCGGCAATTTGAATCAGCTCAATCCCATCCGGTGGCGTCCAAGCATCGAGTTCAGCATGAAGCGCTTCCGCTCCATCGAGCAGTCCTTCGTGCATCTGTACCGGCTGGTTGATGTCTCCTGTCTTTGCGTCCACTCTACCGTACGAATCGACAAGAAAATTATGCAAACTCTCGCCGGAGTGGATTACATCGCCATATTTGGCTATCCAGTCTTCAAGCTCCTCGTCGAAGCTAATTATCGGATCATCGACGTAAGTGAAATACCGCTCCGAAGGTAGCAGGTGGTAGAACATCGGCGAAGTAGTTGCAAACGCTCGAGCAGAACGCGCCGACACCACGAGACCCTTGGCTAAAGCCTGATCGTAGCCGTGCATACCGGCCGCTACGGCAAGCGGCGTCCCCGCTTGCGGTGAAGCTATCAGTATCATCCTGTCGATCAGTTCCGACGCTTCATCGCCCAGCGTCTGTGTGAGACGCTTCGCAAGAAGACCGCCGTTTGAGTGGGCGATTATCGTCACCTTGCCGCTCTTGGATGTGCCGGCGAGCCGGCGAAGTTCTTGGATTATATAGGGGGTGCTCGTGGCCTCAAGGTATGAAATAGTATCGCCCTCCTGCTTGCCGCTCGAGAGGATTTGATCAAGCGAGAGACGCCAATCGTATGCCGCCGCCGTCCAGTCGATAACTCCGTCAGCCTCCAACCCATCCATTTCAGTGATGAACGACTTATAGATATTTTTGCCGACAGGTGTCTCATCGAGCACATCTCCGACCTTGACGTACACGTCAGAGCGCACGCTGGTACCGGCAGAGTCTGTATACAGATCGCTCAAATCGTCACTGATCCCGGGCTCCCAAAGCTTATCTTCCCCATCGCCCACTATTTCCGGCCGGTACAGTCGACTCGCCTCAATACCGGGGAGGAAGAGAACGTTTGAGAAACAATCTTGCGTGCACGGAACATGTGCCGTACCCGCTATGTATTCAAACTCGAGAGTCCGCATCGTTTCCGGTTGAGTGCCGTTCGTATCGGTGCCGGCGAACCAATTGATAAAGTCCTGATCTGTGTAAGGAGCGTCATATCCTTCTACAAGCTCGACACCATTTTCGTCGACGCTTAGTACGTTTGTGACGACAAATTTCGATTCCGGTATTTGCGCGATGGCGATTGTATAAGTTCCGGCAGGCGTACTCGCATCCCCCAAAGCAGGAAGACCGAACTGTTCGCTAATTGTCGTGGTCGCGTTGCCCGAGAGTCCATGGTGCGTCAACACATAATTTACGCCTTCTTGAGGCGCGCCATCCAATTCTCCTTGTTTTCCGCGGAATATGACGACTACAGCCAGTTCGGACGGAATATCAACGCCGTTATTGTAGGCCCAAGGTTCGGTTTCTACGGTCCAAGCTGTATCTACAGCGGTAAGATCTGCCCCTGAAATAGTGGGTGCAACAAACGACTCCGTTATTGGAACTTCATTGGCGATAGTGATGCCGACGTGCGTCGCATACGTATCTGGCGAAGGTGTGGGGGGAGCCGGAGGAGGAGGCGCCATAAAATCGGCAGCGACAAGCTTCGGTGCAACCAGCAGAGATGTAACGCCGAAAAGAAACACCAATCTGCACAGCCGCCGGCTGTTCATATGCGTGAGATTGTCGAACATAGACAAATTTCTTCACGAAACTCTATGCTTTTAGAAATTCAGGTCTCGGAGGACTTGGGCGTCGACTTCGGTGAGATTGGTCGGGCGGGTGACGCCGTAAAAGCGTACCGCGTCGCCGACGACGAAGCGCGAGAGCGATGCGGACCTTCTCCCGCTATTGAGCACCGAGGAGCCTGTCGGTACATAGACGGTGTAATCGGTGCCTGCCTGCGCAGGCAGGCCGCTCACTGTGACGACGAGAGTGACGGGAAGCGAGCTTCCCGAAATGCTTTTGAGGGTCCCCTGAAAATTGCGCGGCAGGAAGACTTTGTCGTCCTGATACACAATCACAGAGGAGGCGGTAAGCGTGTTATGCGGATAGCTGTACGTGCCCGGCGCATTGAGCACCTTGTCCCCCGCTTTCATCTCGTACAGAGAAATGGTGCGTGCCCCTTTGGTAATCGTGGCGCTTCCCGCCGCGACGGTGACCTTGCCGAACGTCTTGTCGTTGAGAACAAATGTTTGCGAATCGGCGTTCACACTTATCACCGTGCCTGTAAACGTCTTGCCCGCACTTTGGAGATTCGTATCACGAATCGTCTTTGCGTTGATGACCA
The DNA here is from genome assembly GCA_001781335.1 of Candidatus Kaiserbacteria bacterium RIFCSPHIGHO2_02_FULL_55_25. Lineage (GTDB taxonomy): Bacteria > Patescibacteriota > Minisyncoccia > Phycocordibacterales > UBA2100 > UBA10103. The sequence goes on from MFLL01000033.1 coordinate 12,463, forward strand.
TGCTGTCGCCGCCCTGTGCCAGCGTACCGGTCACTTCGATGATGTCCTGTTCCTTGATATCCGCGGCGGTCGCACTTTCTCCGTATTTTTTTGTAATGACCGTCGACGTGGAGGTGACGATGACGAAGCGTAGGAACGTGGTCCCCCACACGGCTCGTGAAAAGAAATTTGTCCCCGCCTTCTGGTATATGAGAACGTTTTTTGCGGTGAATGTGCCGTCGGGAGTGAAATGAAGCTCCGAGTTCGCGGCCGAGGTACTCATCGGCAGTAGAAGCACCAGCGATAGTGCCGCGACTCCACTCCGCCGAAGTATCGACATATCGCTATTGGGCTTGTAGTTGCATGCGCAGGTCGAGGAGCGTCTGGTTATTCGGGTTCGCTTTGAGTCCCTGCTCTATAAGCGCGAGCGCCTTATCCTTGCCCGTCTGTGCAGACGGATAGCCGTACACGGTGTAGAGCGAGATGAGCTGTTGGTACGCGTTGATGTCCTGCGGGTCGTTAGCGATAGAGAGTTTGTAAGATGTTTCCGCCTTGGGATAATTCTTCAGAAAATCCAGATACAGACTGCCGAGATTGTCGGAAGGTACCGTACTCTTTGGGTACAAGTTCGCGGCATACTTCCATGCCGTCTCTGCGCCCGTGTAGTCGCCCGTCACTTTGCGCAGTGTACCGAGATTAATCCATGCGTCGAAGCTCAATTTATTACCCTCCAGTATTTTTACCGTCGCCTCGAATTGCTTTGTGAGTGCGGCGCGCACTTCGGCGTTAATGGAACTATTGAACGTTAGCGGCTTGCGGAAATCCGGCGCTTTCACCGTATTCGTCGGCACTTCCGTGACCGTGGCCGTGCCGCCGCTGATTGTTACGCCGTCAACGGTGGTCGTGACGGGTGTGCTTGATGCACTCGGCCCTGATGCCGGAGTGCTCGGCGTGCGGTAGATAAAGAAATATCCTGCAATCGCGACGACGGCAACGATAGCCAGCGCGGCGGCAACAATATTGTGCGGATTACGAGATGTGTTTGGCATTGCGACATCATATAGGAGCTGGCCTCTAAACGCAAAACCCCCGCCTCGATAAGAGGCGGGGGTTTGCGTTTCCCATGTTGTCGCCATGGGCTTTGCTCATGTTGCCTGCCCCGTACCCAACGCGAAGCGTTGTGGTACTGGGGTCGCCATGAGCGTTGACCGGATTAGAGACCGATCGATGGGAGACCCGAGACCTGGAAGCCGTTGAACCAGTCAACGTCAGTCAAGCCGGCGGTAGTCGTCGCGTTGTCCGACCAGATGAAGCCTTCTTGCCCATCCGCTTGGGCAACTGCTGTCGTCGTACCGATGGTAATCGGAGACGAGCCGAGG